>NZ_JBHWJY010000002.1:0-159006 GCF_042731135.1 Streptomyces sp. NPDC059874 | reverse complement strand
CGCCGCCGGTCTTCGCCGGGGTCTTATCCTTTACCCCGCCGTGGCGTTTAGGGGGGTGTCGCACCCCACACCTGGGGGGTGCGGCGACCGCCCCACGGCCCTGGTGCCATGATGCGTAGGTGCATCACAGGGCGAACGCGGACGTACAGGCGCGAATCGACGACATCCTCGCGGGCCTCGTGGAATCCGGAGCGGAGAGCGGCCTCCAGGTCGCGGCCTATCTCGACGGCGAGCTCGTCGTCGACGCCCACGCGGGCTGGGCCGACCGGAGCGCGAGTCGCCGCCTCGGTCCCGACACGCCGATCCACAGCTTCTCGACCGGCAAGGGCTTCACCTCGACCCTCGTACACGTCCTCGCCGAGCGCGGACTGATCGACTACGACACCCCGATCGCCCACTACTGGCCGGAGTTCGGGTCGCACGGCAAGGCGCGGGCCACCGTACGCCACGCCCTGACGCACACCCTCGGCATCCCGCAGCTGCCTCCCACCGTCACCGCGGCCGAGCTGTGCGACTGGGACGCCATGTGCGCCGTCGTCGCGGCGGCGCGGCCGCTGTGGGAGCCGGGTTCCGCGAGCGGGTACCACGGTTGGACCTTCGGCTGGATCCTCGGCGAGACCGTGCGCCGGATCACCGGCCTGACCCCGGCCGAGGCCCTGCGCACGTACATCAGTGAACCCCTCGGAGTGAGCGACGAGCTCTACTTCGGCCTCCCCGAGGGCGAACTCGCGCGTGTGGCGCCCCTCGTGGAGGGGAGCTGGGCGGCCTGGCTGGAGACCCTCCCGCCCGACGCGCCGTTCAGGCGCCTCGTCGTCCCGAACCGCGAGGTGTGGACCACGGCCGAACTCGCCAACCGCCGCGCGTACCTCCTCTCCGATCTGCCGGCCTGCGGTACCACCACCGCACGCGCCGCCGCCCGGATGTACGCGGCGCTGCTCGGCGAGGTGGACGGAGTGCGGCTGCTGTCCCCGGAGCGGGTGGCGCTCGCCACGGAGGTCGCGGTCGACGGCAAGGACCGGATGCTCCTGGGTCGGTACTCCAAGGGGCTGGGCTATTTCCTCGGCCTGCCCGAGATGGCCGGCGAGCTCGCCGCCTTCGGTCATCACGGCAGCGGCGGCAGCATCGCCTTCGCCGACCGCGAGCGCGGCCTGTCGTTCGGGTTCACCCGGACCCGCCTGGTCGCGGGCACGGCGGCCGCCACGGCCCGCCTCGTGGCGGACGAGATCCGATCCGCTCTCTCCTGAGCCCTTTACGGGGTTGTCATGCGCCGGTAACTTCCATGCCGCAAGAACTTGCAGAAAAATTCCGGCTGGCTTTTCACTCCAACCATCCCCGTCCGCCCGGCCCTTGAGGCGTGTCAGGGGCCGGGCGGAAAGCCCTGGAGACTCGAATGCAGCGCACCCCCCACCGCACCCCCACCAGGCCGATGAGACGGGCCCTCGCGGCGGCCACCGCCGCGACCGGACTGCTCGGCCTCCTCACGGCACTCCCCGGCGCCGGCGCCGCCGCGGCGCACGCCGAGACCACCGAGACCTCGGCCACCGTCTTCTACTACACGAAGACCAAGAACTGGTCCGCCCACAACCTCCACTTCGCGCCGGACGGCGGGTCCTGGACCTCCGTACCCGGCGTGCCGATGGAGGCCGCCTGCGCCGACTGGGTCAAGAAGACCGTCCCCCTGGGGACCGCGGCCGGGCTCCAGGCCACCTTCAACAACGGCAACGGCGTCTGGGACAACAACGCGGGCCGCAATTACGCCCTCGGCACCGGGGTCATCACCGTCAAGGACGGAGTCGTGGCCCACAGCGACCCGTGCGCGGGCAGCGGCACCGGGACCGGCACGAACACCGCATCCGTCTACTACTCGACCGCGACCGTCGGTTGGACCACGACGAACCTGCACTACAAGCCCGACGGCGGCGCCTGGACGACCGTCCCCGGCGTGGGCATGGAGCCCGCCTGCACGGGCTGGGTCAAGAAGACGGTCGACCTCGGCGCCGCCACGACGCTGCGGGCCGCCTTCAACAACGGCAACGGCGTCTGGGACAACAACAACGGCGCCGACTACACGATCCCCACCGGCCGGAGCACCCTCAAGGACCGCGCGCTCGTCCCGAACGCCGCCGACCCCTGCGCCGCCGAGCCCCCCGACACCACGGCGCCGACCGCCCCCACCCAGGTCACCGCCAAAGCCGACGGTGTGGCCGTCGTCCTGACCTGGGTGCCCTCCACCGACGACAAGGCCGTCACCAAGTACCAGGTCACCCGCACCGGAGGCACCAAGGGAACCGTCGTCACCGACGTGACCTCCACGGTGCTGAGCGAACCGAACCTGGAGGCGAACACCGCCTACTCCTACACCGTCAAGGCGGTGGACGCCGCCGGAAACACCTCCGCCGCCTCGGCCCCGGCCACCGCGACCACCGGCGTCGAACCGCCGGCCGCGCCCGCCGGCACCCCGCTGGGTACCGATCCCCGCAAGGACCCCATCTACTTCGTGCTCACCGCCCGCTTCAACGACGGCGACGCGAGCAACAACCGGGGTGGCGGTCAGCACGTGAAATCGGGCAACGCCGCGAACAACGACCCCATGTTCCGCGGCGACTTCAAAGGCCTGGTCGAGAAGCTCGACTACATCAAGAGCCTCGGCATGTCCGCCGTCTGGATCACCCCGGTCGTCCTCAACCGGTCCGACTACGACTACCACGGTTACCACGGCTACGACTTCTACAAGGTCGACCCCCGCCTGGAGTCCGCCGGCGCCTCCTACCAGGACCTGATCAACGCCGCCCACGCCAAGGGCATGAAGATCTACCAGGACGTCGTCTACAACCACTCCTCGCGCTGGGGCGCCAAGGGCCTGTTCACTCCGACCGTCTTCGGCGTCCGGGACGCGAGCTGGTCCTGGTACTACGACGAGAAGAACGAGGGCTTCGAGTACGACGGCCTGACCGTCGACCCGAAGAGCGGCAAGTCGTACTACAACGGCGACCTCTGGTCCACGCAACAGCCGTCCGGCAACACCTGCGTCGACTGGGGCAAGGCCACCCAGTACACCTCGCCCGAGGGCTACCGCATCTACAACTGCCAGTGGCCGAGCCCCACTTCCGGCATGTTCCCCAAGCAGTACTTCCACACCTGCTGGATCGGGAACTGGGAGGGCGAGGACTCGCGCTCCTGCTGGCTGCACGAGGACCTCGCGGACTTCAACACCGAGTCGGCGGCCGTCCAGAACCACCTCATCGGCGCCTACGACAAATACATCGACATGGGCGTCGACGGCTTCCGTGTGGACACCGCCGTGCACGTTCCGCGCACCACCTGGAACCGTCGCTTCCTGCCCGCCATCCAGGAACGCGTCACCCGGCGCTTCGGCGCCGAGGCCGCGAAGAACTTCCTGGTCTTCGGCGAGGTGGGGGCCTTCGTCAACGACAAGTGGAACCGCGGCTCCGTCAACCACTCCGCGCAGTTCTTCACGTGGAAGGAGCGCAAGGAGTACAGCGCGGACGACGCGACGGCCGCCCTGGAGATGTACGCGTACGAGAACGGCGCGGGCGTGGCCGATCAGCCGACCTCGACGAACGCCTTCCTCGACGGCAACAGCTACCACGCGCCCGACCACAGCAGGTTCTCCGGCATGAACGTCATCGACATGCGGATGCACATGAACTTCGGCGACGCGTCCAACGCCTTCGCCAACGGCAAGGACTCCGACGACTCCACCAACGACGCCACGTACAACGTCGTCTACGTCGACAGCCATGACTTCGGGCCCAACAAGAGCTCCGAACGCTACGCGGGCGGCACCGACGCCTGGGCCGAGAACATGTCCCTGATGTGGACCTTCCGCGGCATCCCCACCCTCTATTACGGATCGGAGATCGAGTTCCAGAAGGGCAAGAAGATCGACTGCGGGCCCACCTGCCCCCTGGCGAGCACCGGCCGCGCCTACTACGGGGACCACCTCGCCGGGGACGTACGGGCTTCGGAGTTCGGCAAGGCCGACTCGGCCACCGGACAGGTCGCCGACACCCTCGCCATGCCGCTCGTCCGGCACCTCCAGCGCCTGAACGCGATCCGCCGAGCCGTGCCCGCCCTGCAGATGGGCCAGTACTCGACCCAGGGCATCTCGGGACAGATGGCCTTCAAGCGCCGCTACACGAGCGGCGGCACGGACAGCTTCGCGCTGGTCACCGTCACCGGTGGAGCGACGTACACGGGCATCCCGAACGGCACCTACCGGGACGCCGTCACCGGAGACACCCGCGTCGTCACCGACGGCAACCTCACCGTGGCCGCCCCCGGCAAGGGCAACCTGCGGGTCTACGTCCTGAACGGCCCCGGCCGGATCGGCGACGCCGGGCCGTACCTGAAGTAGGCCCCACCCGGACGGGAAAGCCACGACCCGTCCGGATGGGGCATGATCGGGGGATGTCCGAACGCATCATTGCCGCCTGTGACGGAGCGGCGAAAGGTAATCCCGGCCCCGCCGGATGGGGATGGGTCATCGCCGACCCCCAGGGCCGTCCCGAGCGCTGGGAGGCCGGCCCGCTGGGCCGGGCCACCAACAACATCGGGGAGCTGACCGCCCTCCAGCGCGTGCTGGAGGCGGTCGCTCCCGGGACGTCGATGCAGGTGCGGATGGACTCGCAGTACGCGATGAAGGCCGTGACGCAGTGGCTCCCGGGCTGGAAGCGCAACGGCTGGAAGACCTCCTCGGGCCAACCCGTGGCCAACCGGGAACTGGTCGAGCGCATCGACGAACTGCTGGCCGACCGCGATGTGACGTTCCTCTACGTGCCCGCCCACCGCGAGGACGGCGACCACCTGAACGCGATCGCCGACCAGGCCGCCAGCGACGCGGCGCTGACGCAGCAGGCCGCCGGCACTGCCCTCGGGCACGCGGACATGCCGGTCCCCGCGCCGGTCGCACCCGCGCGCCGCAAGGCCGCCGCGCCGAAGAAGCGTACGTCCGAAGGCGCGACGACGGGTCGCGCGTCCCGGGCCATCAAGGCCAAGTTCCCCGGCAGCTGCCCCTGTGGGAAGCCCTACGCCGCCGGCGACATGATCGCCAAGAACGGCAGCCGCTGGGGCCACGAGGCCTGCGCCACCGCCGCGTCCGAGGCCCCGTAGCCCTTCCCGAGGCCGTGTCCGCTACAGCCGGCGGACGCGCAGGTGCGCCACCTCGAAGGACATCCGCGACACGTCCGCGTCGGGCGCCGGGTGGTAACGCCCGGCGCACACGGACAGGTTGACGATCAGGTACGCCCGCCAGCCCCGCCCCACGCCCCGGCGGTCGGCGAAGACCCGAGTTCCGTCGACCCACCACACCACTGAGCGCGCCCCGAACTCGACCTCCAGGTCCACCCAGCCACCGGGGGTGACGGAGGGGTCCCGGTGGTAGCGCTGTCCCCCTCTGACGTGGTTGGAGAGTTCCAGCAGGTCGGGGTTGTCCGGGTGGTACTCGAAGACGTCGACCTCGTTGCCGCCGTCCCGCCAGGTCCAGACCGCCGGCCAGGCCCCGACCTCGGTGGGGAGCCGCACCCGGGTCTCCAGTACGTCCCCGGCCCGGACCATGAACCCTTCGTCGCTGCCCTCGGTGGTCAGCAGGCCGGTGTCCCAGTCGCCGTCCGTCCGGCGGGTGGCGAGGAAGGTGCCGGTCCGACTGTAGGAGGGGTCCTCCACCAAGTGGTCGAGCTTGTTGTCCCCGGGGTTGGTGGGCCCTCCGTCCGGATAGGCCCAGGAGCGGCCGGCGACCCACTGGGTGGGTGAGGCGAAGTCGGCGGTGAACACCACGGCGCCACGACCCCTGCCGGTGCGTCCACCGAGCTGTCGGACGAGCCGAGCGAGAAGCTGAGTGGCCAAGGCGTTCCTTTCCCCGCTGTTGACGCCTGTGTCATGCCCCTGTGTCATGCCCCGCTCGCGCGGGAGCACATACCGGCGCACCGATGCTCGCTTGCAGCAGATGGTACGAAATCGTATAGTCCGAAATTATGCATTCCGAATTCGTGCCATCCGCCTGGTCGGCCCTCCTCGCCCTGCAGAGGGCCACCCACGCCACCCTGCAGGTGCTCGCCGCGGAGCTCGTCGACCTCGACCTGACCGCGTCCGAGATCAACGCGCTGGCCAACCTGGCGGACGGCCGAGGCCGGACCGTATCCGAACTCGGCGCGGCCGTCGGCACCCGCCCCACCACGCTGACCAGCATCCTCGACCGTCTGGAACGGCGCGGTCACATCACCCGCGGCACCCGCCCGGGGGACCGCCGCGCCGTGCTCATCGAGCTCACCCCCTCCGGGCGGGCCGCCGCCACCACCATCCGGGAGACCATCACGGCCCTGGAACACCGCGCACTGGACGCCCTGCCGCCCGAGGCGCTCGTCGGCCTGCGCGCCGCCCTACAGGCCCTGACGGAGGTGTCCGCATGATCGCCGAGACGCCCGAGACACCCGAGACGCCCGATCCCGAGACCGCCCCGTTCGACACGCTGATGGCCGAGGTGACCGCGTCGGCCGGACGCTTCGGCCACCGCGAACACGTCCACCTCACCTGGCTCGCGGTACGACGCTTCGGCATGCCCGAGGCGCTGCGCCTGCTCGACGAGGGCATCCGGCGCACGGCCCGCGAGGCGGGTGTGCCGGAGAAGTACCACGCCACCGTCACCCGGGCCTGGGTGGAACTGGTCGCGCACCACACCCACCGGAGCGGCGCGGACGACTCCATCGACGCCGCCGACTTCAAAGCCTTCACCGCCTTCGCGGAGGGTCACCCCGACCTCCTCGACAAGCACCTGCTGGACCGCTTCTACCGCCCCGGGACACTGGCCACACCCCGGGCCAAGACCGAGTGGACCGAGCCCGACCTGGGGCCCTTCCCCTGGCATGCCGCGGGAGACGGCGCGGACCTGGTCGACGTCCACCGCCGAAACCACGGATTCCGCACGCTCGCCGAGATGGCGGAGCTCGCCCGGACCAACACCGTCTTCGACCTCGGGTCGACCCTGATAGCGAAGGCCGCCGAGATCGGGCCGGGCAACACCTTCTACCCCGGGGTCGTCGTGCGCTGCGACGGCGGCGAGTGCGTCATCGGACGCGACAACACCTTCTACCCGTCCACCATCCTCATCGCGGAGGCCGGCGGCCGGATCCGGATCGGCGACGGGTGCACCTTCGGGCCGGGTGGAGTGCAGTTCAAGGCCAACCGGCCCGGTATCGAACTGAGCGTCGGAGACCGGGTGCGCGTCCTCAACGGAGCCGAGGTCGTCGGTTCCACCACGCTCGGCACGGGCTCCCAGATCATCGGAGCCGTGGCGGCCCAGGGCGTCCACCTCGCCGCGGGCGACGACTTCCAGGGACCCGACCCGGATGCCCGAGGAGCGGTCCTCAAGGGCTTCGGCCTCGCCCGGGGAACCCGACTCGGGACGGGCGACGTGGTCAACGGATCGGGAGACTTCGCCTCCGCTCCCGTCGAGCGTCAGCTCGCCTACCACCCGAGGACCACCGGGTAGGCCGGTCCGTTCTCACGCGCCCTCCGCCCCGTGCGTGCGGGCGATGAGCAGAGCCACGTCGTCGTGGGTGTCCGGGCGGCGCAGGGCCGCGAGGAGGAGGTCGCAGGTCTCCTCGATCGGGCGGTGGGGGCCCGCGAGGAGATCCGTCAGGGTCTGGATGCGGGCGTCGATGTCCTGATCGCGGGTCTCGACGAGCCCGTCCGTGTACAGGACGAGTTCGTCGCCGGGGCCCAACTCGATGGTGGTGGTGCTGAACGGGATGCCGCCCACGCCCAGCGGCACCGCCGTCGCCAGCCCCACGAGCTGCGGCTGCCGCCCCGACCGGAGGTGGATCGGCGGCAGGTGCCCGGCGGTGGAGATGTGGCACAGCCGGGTGTGCGGATCGTAGACGGCGTAGATGCAGGTGGCCATGGCCTCGCCCAGGTCGGCGGCGGCCTCGTCGAGGTGGCTCAGTACGGTGGCCGGCTCCAGCCCGAGCCGCGCCAGGGTCCGGGCGGCCGTGCGCAACTGGCCCATGGTGGCGGCGGCGTTGATGCCGCTGCCCATCACGTCCCCGACGACCAGCGCGGTGCGCTCCGCGGCGAGCGGGACGACGTCGAACCAGTCGCCGCCGGTCTCGTCCGCCGCGCCGGCCGGCTGGTAGCGGTAGGCGATGTCCAACCCGACGGCCGTAGGGGGGTGCTGCGGCAGGAGGTGGCGCTGGAGTGCGAGCGCGGTGTGGCGCTGATGCTGGTACCAGCGGGCGTTGTCCACGGAAACGGCGGCGCGCGCGGCGAGTTCCGAGGCCAGCAACACGTCGTCCGGGCCGAACGGCTCGGGATTGCGGGCGCGTTTGAGGTCCAGGGCGCCGAGCACCTGGCCGCGCGCGATGAGCGGCACCGCCAGGTAGGAGTGGACCCCCGCCTCGGCCAGGAGCCGCGCAGCGCCCTCATCACGCGCGATGCGCGGCAGGTCCTCCGGCCGTACGTGCGGGAGCAGCACCGGACGGCCGGTGCTCGCACAGCGCGACACCAGCCGGGTGGGACCGTACAGCGCCACGTCCCCGACCGGATCGGCTGCCTCCTCCGCCGGGGTGCGGTACGCCGATTTCACCGCCAGCGCCCGGAACCGCACGGCCTCGCCGTCCGCGCCCTCGCCGGGCCGGGGACCCGCGAGGACGGTGTCGAGGACGTCCACGGCGGCGATGTCGGCGACCTCGGGGACCGCCACGTCCGCGAGCTCCCGGGCGGTGACGTCCAGGTCGAGGGTGGTGCCGATACGGACCGACGCGTCCGCGATCAAGGACAGGCGGCGGCGGGCATGGGCGGCCGACACGGCCGCCAGGTGCTGCTCCGTCACGTCCACGACCGACACGGCCACCCCGATCACGTGGGACGCCTGGTCCTCCAGCCGGTACACCGAGGACAACCAGGCGTGATCACTCTCCGCTTCCGGGGAGATCCGCCCGGTGGTGAAATCGTCGAGCAGGGGTACGCCGCTCTCCATGACCTCGCGCATCCGTGCCTCGATGCTCGCCCCGTCCAGGAACGGCAGGACCTCGGTGATCCGCCGCCCCAGGTGCTGGGCGGCCGGCACCCCGTTGATGCGTTCCAGGGCGGGGTTGACCAGCACGTACCGCAGGTCCGTGTCCAGGACCGCCAGCCCGATCGGCGACTGGTCGACCAGTCGCAGCGAGAGCGCCAGATCCCGCTCGACCCGGCGCAGCGTGGCCCGGTCGGAGGCGAGGCCCAGCGCGAAGGCACTGCCGCTGTCCGCCTCCAGCCGCATGTTGCGGAACTCCACCAGGACCGTCGACCCGTCCCGCCGCCGGACGGGGAAGGCCCCGGCCCACGCACCGTCGCCGGCCATCACCTGGCCGAAAAGACCCAGCACCACGTCCCGGTGCCGCTCCTCGACCAGCAGCTGCGCGGCGTACTGACCCCAGGCCTCCTTCGCCGTGTAGCCGAACAAATGTTCGGCTTGCGGGCTCCACAGCGTGATCCGTCCCTCACCGTCCAGAACCACCGCCGCCACGCCGAGCACGTCGAGCAGGCCGCCGGCCGCGAGCGCCACTTCCCCCGCCCCGGAGTCCGGGGTCGACGGAAGGGACTGGTCAGCGGCCATCAGCGGCCTCCTCACCCGCACATGCCGGGCAGCCCGGACGGGCCCGGGCCTCCTTCCATGCTGCGACCCCGCGCATCGCCCCGCGACCTCGGACCGCCGCGCCGGACGGGTTAGGGTCCACCACGGCAGTGATCACATGGTTGTACGGGGGATGTGACCCATGAGCGAGACGGAACTTCTGGCGCGGCGCTTCGAAGAGCAGCGCTCACATCTGCGAGCGGTGGCCTACCGGATGCTGGGTTCACTCAGCGAGGCGGACGACGCCGTACAGGAGGCCTGGCTCAAGCTGAGCCGCTCCGACGTCGCGGCAGTGGAGAACCTGGGCGGCTGGTTGACCACGGTCGTCGGCCGGGTCTGCCTGGACATGTTGCGCACGCGCAGCACCCGGCGCGAGGACCCGCTGCACGACCAGGACGGGCAGATCCGCCTCCCGGATCCGATCGTCGCCAACGCGGACGGCCTCGACCCCGAACAGGAGATCCTGTTGGCCGACTCGGTCGGCATCGCCCTGCTCGTCGTCCTCGACACCCTCGGCCCCGCCGAGCGCCTCGCCTTCGTCCTGCACGACATGTTCGCCGTGCCCTTCGACGAGATCGCGCCCGTCCTCGGACGTACGGCCGCCACCACCCGGCAGCTCGCCAGCCGAGCCCGCCGCCGCGTCCAGGGCGCGGCGCCCGCGCCGGACGCCGACCTGAACGAACGGCGGCAGATCGTCGAGGCCTTCCTGGCGGCCTCGCGCGGCGGGGACTTCGACGCCCTCGTCGCGATCCTCGACCCCGAAGTCGTGGCCCGCTCCGACGGCGGCACGCTGCGCCCCGGCCTGCTCCGCCACGGCGCGGCCGAAGTCGCCTCGCAGGCGATCATGTTCGCCCGGTTCGCGGAGGTCGCGCGCCCTGCACTCGTCAACGCCACGCCCGGTGTCGTCTCGTTCTCGCAGGACGGCAGCCCGCTGTCGGTCATGGCGTTCAGCATCCGTGGCGGCAGGATCACCGCGCTGGACATCCTCACCGATCCGGAGCGCCTGGCGCACATCGACCTGAGCGTCCTGGACGGCTGACGGGAGCGCAGACAGTAAGGTCCGTTCCGTTCAGTGCCGTTCCGTTCGGCGCCGGCCATCCGTACCCATCAGGGGAAGACATGACGATGCGTAACCTGAAGCTCAAGGCGGTGCTCGTCACCGCGGCCGTAGGCCTCGGCGCCCTCGCCATGGCAGCGTGCGGGAAGAACGGCGAGGGCGCCCAGCCCGCCGCTCCCGGCCTCGGCACGCCGTCCGCCGCCACCTCCCCGGCCACCTCCCCGGCCCCGGCCACCCCCTCGGCTCCGCCCCCCACGGCGGCCACCCCCACGGCGGCCACCCCCACGGGTGACAGGCCGCAGGTCACGCTCACCGAGGACCCGGTCGCGGCGAGCAACGAACTGGTCCGGCTCCGGAAGGCAGGCTGGTTCAACCCGAACAAGATCGAGTACGCGGACGACGCGGTCATCGCCCTCCAGCAGTTCAAGCGCTGGCTCGACGCGGGCTACATCGCGCGTGACGGCGGCTGGACGCCCGAGGGGCTGGCCGCGGTGGAACGTGCGAACAAGTCCGGCACGCCGCTGTAGCGAGGCAGGGGGCGAGCGGGCGGCCGAGTCAGGCGGCTCGCCCGCCGTCGCCCCCACCGGTGTACGAGGCCGTGTCCCGCACCTCGCCGAACCGGGGGAAGATCCTGCGCACCGCGAACTCGCCTTCGTCCGCCGCGAATGCGGACATGGCGTCCTCGACGAACTCGACCTCGTAGCCGTGGTCGCTCGCCGCGCGAGCGGTGGACTCGACTCCCATCGTCGTCACCAAGCCGGCCGGCACCAGTCGGTCGACGCCGCGCTCCCGGAGCCTCTCGTCCAGGCCCGTGCCGTGGAAGGTGCCGACCGTCCGCTTGACGATCTCGATGTCCCCGGCGCGTGCGAGGCCCTCCACCAGACCGCTGCCGGGCGGCTGCTCGGCCACGTTCGGCCGCTCGACGCGCACCAGGACCACAGGTCGCCCCGCGGCGCGGAACGCCTCGGCCGGCCGCGCACACCGGGCCGCGACCTCCTCGCCGGAATGCGGAGCCACCGGAAGGGCGATGATGCGCGGCATGAGGTCCACGAGGACCAGGGCGGTGCTGGTCGAGGTCTGCGTCACGCGGTGATCACAAACAGCGCCACCGCGCGGCCGGAGCGATTATTCGGCCTCGAACCGGGCCGTGTCGCCCGCCCCTCGGCGTACGATCTCGGCCTCGCCGCTGGAGAAGTCGATGACCGTGGTCGGCCTGGTGCCGCAGTCACCCGAGTCGACCACCGCGTCCACCACGTGGTCGAGCCGCTCCTTGATCTCCCAGCCCTGCGTCATCGGCTCGTCCTCGTCGGGCAGCAGCAGGGTGCTGGACAGCAGCGGCTCGCCGAGCTCCACGAGCAGGGCCTGCGTGACGCCGTGATCGGGGATGCGGACCCCGACGGTCTTCTTCTTCGGGTGCAGCAGCTGACGCGGCACCTCCGACGTGGCCGGGAGGATGAAGGTGTAGGGGCCGGGCGTCGCCGCCTTGATCGCGCGGAACACGTCGTTGTCGATCTGTACGAACTGGCCCAGCTGAGCGAAGTTCTGGCACACCAAGGTGAAGTGGTGCTTGTCGTCGAGGTTGCGGATCGAACGGATCCGGGACACGCCCTCGCGGTTGCCGAGCCGGCATCCCAGAGCGAAACAGGAGTCCGTCGGGTACGCGATGAGCGCGCCGGAGCGGATGCTGTCTACCACGTTGCTGATGGTGCGCTGCTGAGGATTCTCAGGGTGCACGTCGAAATACTTCGCCATCCGCCGAGACTACGTGATCCGTCCCCCACGCCCGACACGTCGTGTCGTACCGCGCGCGGCCGCGGCGGCGGGTCGATAGTGGGCCCTGTGAGCGACTCCTCGCAGGGACCGGGACAGGACGGCGCGGCACCGGGAACCGACTGGTCGGGGCCTGCGGGGGCACGCGCCTTCGCGGCCGTGGAGGCGGCCACGGACTGGCTGCTCGGATATCCGTTCGTCTTCCAGGCCCTCTCCCGCCGGCTCGCCCCCGGCGACGTCCTCGTGGACTACGGGTGCGGACCGGGCAAGGTGGCCGCCGAGGCGGCCCGCCGACTGGGCGCACGTGTCGTGGGCGTCGACACCTCCCCGGAGATGCTGGAGCTGGCCCGCGCGTCGGGGACCGCGGTGGCCGAGTACCACCTGGTCGAGGACGGGCGGGTGACCGGCCTGGCGGACGGCTGCGCGGACGCGGTGATGTGCAACCACGTGCTCGCCTCGCTGCCGACCCAGGAGGCGCTGCTCGCGGTGTTCACGGAGATCCGCCGACTCCTGCGCCCCGGGGCCCCGTTCGTACTGCTGACCACCGACCCCGCGTGCGCCGGCACCGAGTACGCCTCCCTGCGGATCGGCGACGCGGGCGCCGTGTACGCGCCGGGCGAGCCACTGACCGTGGGTCTGCGGCGAACGGACGGATCCTGGCAGGAGGTACGCAACCACGCGTGGCCGGTCGACCTGTACCCGGCCCTCCTGGCGAGCGCCCGGTTCCGAGACGTCGTCCAGCGGCGCCCCACGGTCGAGGAGGCCCTGGAGGTCGCCGACCCGGATCACGTGGGCGGCCGCGAGTGGGCCGCCGAGCGGGGGAGGCCACCCCTGGTGGTCACCACCGCGTCGGCGGCCTGAGGTCAACCGGCCTGAGGTCAACCGGCCTGAGGTCAACCGGCCTTGGGCACCGTCGGCTTGTGGCCGGGGTACACGTGGTCGGGGGTGACGATGCTGGTGATCGCCTCGCCGAACAGGGTGCTCGGCTCCTGACCCTTGGTCGTGATGTCGGTGTTGAGGAGGACGACCATCGTCGCCTGCGCCTGCGGCAGGTAGACCGGCAGCACCTCGTATCCGGGCAGCGAGCCGTTGTGGCCGATCCAGCCCTGGACGTTGAAGATGCCCAGCCCGTATCCGGCACCGGGAATGTCCATCGGGGTGGTCTTCAGCCGCTCGGCCTGGGTCTCGGGCGTCAGCAGGGTGCCGGTGGCGAGCGTGCGAGCCCAGCTGCGCAGGTCCGTCATGTCGGAGATCATCGCCCCCGCGGCCCAGGCCCAGGAGGGGTTCCAGTCGGTCGCGTCCACGACCTTCCCGGTCGCTGACTGGTCGGTGTAGCCGTGCGGGTGGGGATCGGGGAAGTTCGCGTCGACGGGGAAGACCGTGCGCCGCAGCCCGGCCGGCTCCAGCACCTCCTGCCGGATGAACTCGTTGAGCGGCTTGCCTCCGACCTTCTCCACCACGAGCCCGAGCAGGATCAGGTTGGTGTTGGAGTAGTCGAACTCCGCACCGGGCGCGAACTGCACGGGGTGCTTGAAGGAGTAGTCGAGCAACTGCCGTGGCGGGATGTACTTGTCGGGGCTGGTGGTGAGCTGCTTCTCGAAGTCCGGGTCCTCGCTGTAGTTGAACAGCCCGCTGCGCATGCCGGCCAGCAGGCGCAGGGTGATGCGGTCGCCGTTCGGAACGCCCTCGATGTACTTGCCGATCGGGTCGTCCAGCGCGAGCTTGCCCTGGTCGACCAGTTCGAGCAGCGCGGTGACCGTGAACGTCTTCGTCTCGCTGCCGATGCGGAAGTTGAAGTCGGTCTCCATGGGGGCGCCGGTGGTCTTGTCCGCGACGCCGAAGGTCCTGACGTAGCTTCCCTTGCCGGGGGCCCACAGGCCGACGATGACGCCCGGCACCTGCGTCTCCCGCAGCACCTTCTGTATCGCGGCGTCCAGTTGGGCCGCGACGGCGGGGGTGAGCTGCGGGAACTCGGAGTCGCCGGTGGGCGTGGGGGAGGCGGTCACGGAAGGACCGGGGGGTGTGGGGGCTCCGTACGCGGATCCCGTGGTGACCGGGACGGCGAGCAGGCCCGCGGCGGCTGCCGTCACACAGGCCCGGCGAAGTCGTGTGTGCGTCGACCTCACGGTGTGCCTCCTGTCGTACGGAGTACCAGGGCAAGGCAGTGGCACCAGCCTAAACCCGGCCGATCCGCCCCGCGACCGCGGGCGGCCCCGGCGCGAGCGAGGCGTGACCGCCACCCTCCGAGCCCCCGTGGCCGGCTCCGCCCGGCACGGGGAGGCGCGGTCGGCCCTCCGTCCGGCCGGGTCGGTTCTCGCTCTCGTAGTCGCCGACGTTCTTCGAGATCGCCTCCGGCAACGGGTTCAACCGGTCGACCAGCTGCTGGTAGTTGCCGACCCGGCCGTCCGACCACTGACCCAACCCCCGGACCGAGGTGCGGACGCCCACGACGCCTCGGTCGAGTCGCCGGCACCATGATCCGATGGAGAACACGCGTCAGATCGTCAGCTCAGGATCACCCCTCGAACCGCAGATCGGCTTCTCGCGCGCGGTGCGCACGGGCAACCACGTGGCCGTCGCCGGAACGGCTCCCATCGCGGACGACGGGACCGCCGCCGCCCCCGGCGACGTCTACGCCCAGACGGTGCGCTGCCTGGACATCGCCGAGCGGGCGCTGCGCGAAGCAGGGGCCTCATTGGAGGACGTGGTGCGGACGCGCATCATGCTGACGGACGTGACGACGTGGAAGGAGTCCGCGCGGGCGCACGGCGAGCGGTTCGCTGCCATCCGGCCCGTCACCACGTTCGTGGAGGTGTCCCGCTTCATCGATCCCGCCTGGCTCGTGGAAGTGGAGATCGACGCCGTGGTCCGAGCGGGTTGAGTCGAGGTCTCGTTCGGCGGCACAGCCGAGTTGGTGATCATCGTTCTGACCTCTTGTCCGTTTTGATGCCGTCTCCGGGCTCAGGCGGTTCAGGGAGGGTTGTGTGGTCATGCGGCGGGCGCGACGGACACGGATGGTGGTTGCCGGCGCAGGTGCGAGTGTCCTGCTGATGGTGGGCGCGGCGGCCCCCGGCCGAGGGGCCGCGGACGAGACGCGCGAGGTGCCGGCGGTTCCGGCGGTCGGTCTGCTGGTGGGCCGGGTGTTGGACGAGGGGCGCGAGGACGTCCGGCCGGGCGGGGAACAGTGCGCGATGGACGTGTTCCGGCTGGGCATGTGCCAGGGCTGGCGGGAGGAACGGGTGCTGGCCACCGCCGGCGGGCAGGGAGTCGTACTCCCCGCGCCGCTCCTCGACGGCGCCTCCCGCCGCGCCGCACGGGCGACGGACGCCGGGGGGCCGCTGGAGATCTCCGTGGCCGAGCCCGGGCAGGGAGCCCTGACCGACGTGTCGGTCACGGACGGGCACGGGCGCCATGTGGCGGGCACGCTCGGCGCCGGCGGCGGGCGTTGGGTGAACGCCGAATCGCTGCGCGCGGGGGAGTCATACACGGTGCGGGTCGGCGCGCAGGACGCGGCGGGCAACGCCGTGGGCGCGACCCTGGTGTTCGGGACGGCGTCGCCCGCGGACGGGGGCCGGTTGACGGCGGAGTTCGGACCGCTCCCGGGCACCTACGGCGCCGGGGAGATCGTGACGGCGGAGCTGAGCCGTCCGGTGCCGGCCGACGACGGCCTGGCCCGGGCCCGCGTGGAACAGGCGCTGGAGGTGACCTCCCACCCCCAGGTGGAGGGCGCCTGGCACTGGGTCGACGCATCGACCCTGCACTATCGCCCCCGCACGTACTGGCCCGCCCACTCGAAGGTGAGCGTGCGCAGCGGCCTCGACGGGGTCGAGATCGGCGAGGGCATCTACGGCGGGCCCTCCGACGGCGTCGAGTTCACCGTCGCGGACCGGATCGAGGCGGTCACCGACTCCGCCGCGCACACGATGACGGTACGCCGCAACGGACGGGTCATCAGGACCATCCCGGTCACCACCGGAAAGGCCGGATTCAGGACCCGCGCCGGCGTCAAGGTCGTCCTCCGCAAGGAACCCAAGGTGCGGATGCGCGGGGACTCCGTCGGGATCAAACGCGGCACGAGCGAGTTCTACGACCTCCCCGTCCTCTACGCGACCCGCGTGACGTGGAGCGGTGAGTACGTGCACGCCGCGCCCTGGTCCGTGGACGCGCAGGGGCAGGAGAACGTCAGCCACGGCTGTACGGGCATGAGCACCGAGGACGCGGCCTGGTTCTTCGAGACGGTCCGCGAAGGGGACATCGTAGAGGTCGTCAACAGCGGCGGCCCGCGCATGGAGCCCTTCGGCAACGGCATCGGCGACTGGAACATGGACTGGCCGTCCTGGCGGGCGGGCAGCGCCCTGGCCACCACCTACGGCGCCCCCGCGCCGGGCGACCCGCGGGCACCGTCCCGGCTGTCCCCGACCACCTGACCCAGCGCTGAAACCGGACGGAGGGCGTCGGGCGTCCCCCCTGCGGGGGTGGTGTTCATGTCAGAGCCGGCACCGCGCGAGTGGGGGCTCACCGCGGCCCTGCCGGGCGTCACGGCAGCGGTCGTCTTCGCCTGGACGTACTGGTGCTTCACGGGTTCCTCGGCGCCGTCGATCACCGTTGCCGTGACGGGAGTGGCGATCCTGCTCGTGGCGGCCTGCGCGCTGTACTTCGTGCGCGCCGGCGGCAGCGGCGGCTTCTTCGGCACGCTGTTCCTCGCCCTCGGGCTGCTGGCGACGGTGGCGACCGCGGATCAGACGACGGCGCGCGGAGAGGTCGTCAGCTGTGTCGTACGGGACGTCCAGGTCAAGGACCAGCAGTCCGTCGGCGAGGGTGGCGCCACGAAGACCTTGTACCGTCTCGGGCTGACCTGTCCCGGCGGTTACCCGACCGAGGTCAAGGACGGGCCCAAGGCCACGGTGGGCGCGGAGATCCGGGTCTCCTACGACCCCGACCGCCGGGTGAACCCGTCGGTGGAGGGCGAGACCTCACCGTGGACGCCCGCCCTCTGCGCGCTGCTCTTCCTCGCCGCCGCCACCGGCCTCGCCGGGCGAAGGAGGCCCGCTCCCGACACCGCGCCCGGCCATGGGTCATGAGCTCGACCGCGCTGACGCGGGCAGTGAACGGGTGCCCGACGGCGTGGTCGGTCTTCTTCAGTCCCCGCCGCCGAAGTTCCAGGCTTCGATGTCGCGGTAGTGGATGGGTCCCGGGCCGCGGCCGATGTTGCTGCCGACCAGGTGCAGCCGTTCGGCCCGCCAGGGGCGGCCGCTGAACGCGGCGAGGCCGGCGGCGGCCTCCACCGCGTGGGGCGGTTCGTTCCGGCGGGACCGGGCCAGCGTCAGATGCGGGCGCAACGGTCGGCCTTCGAACGGAATGCCGCACTCCTTGACCACGGTGCGCACGTCGTCGGCGAGGAGGTGCAGCCCTTCGACGTCCCCGGCGATCCCGGTCCACAGCACCCGCTCGTCGAAGTGGCCGCCGCCGCGCAGCGCCAGCCGCAGGGGCCGGTGCGTCGCCGCGAGGTCCGCGAGCGGCGGCCGCAGCAGGGGAACGGCCCCGACCGGGAGCTCGCCGAGGAACGCCAACGTGATGTGCCAGTCCTCGATCCGGTTCCACCGCATCCGCGGGTACGCCTCGTAGGCGGGACCCAATGCCCCCTCCAGCTCCCGCTTCGCTTCGTCGGGCGGGGCGACGGCGATGAATATCCGAACGGTCGCGGCCTGAATCTTTTCCTTCACAGAGGACTTAGTACCGTGCCACGGGCGCTCCGGTCATCTTCTGCTCGCCCTCGCCGGGCGCGGACCGCCGGCTCTCCGACCTCAGTTCACCGTGAGCACATCCACCGGCCGCCCGGCCAACAGGCCGCGGCCATCCGGCGGCCCGACGCTCAGCGGCGACCAACCCCTCATCACGCACCTGCCATTGGAGTCCCCTTCGTGACCCTGCCACGTCAGACCCGCCCGGCGGCCCTCGCGGTGAGCGCGGCCGCCCTGCTGCTGGCCTCCGGCGTCGCCGCGCCGGCCCACGGCGCGACCGCCCGGCCGGCCACCGGCTCGCTCCCCGCCGTGACTCCCGTCGCCGAAACCGCACCGCTCTTCGACGACGAGGAGGGCGGCAACGCCAACGCCGACGACCCCGCGATCTGGCGCAACGCCGCCGACCCGGCCCGCAGCCTGGTCATCGCCACCGCCAAGGAGGGCGGCCTGCGCGTCTACGACCTCGACGCGGTCCAGGTCCAGGCCCTTCCCGCACCCGCCGGCCCGGGCCCGGACGACGCGCCCGGCCGCTTCAACAACGTCGACCTCGTCCACGGCATGGCCCTGACCTCGGGCCGCGCGGACATCGCGGTCGTCACGGACCGGGGCAACGACCGCCTCCGCGTGTACCGGATCGACCGGAGCCGGCCCGACCGCCCGCTCACCGACATCACCGACCCCACCGCCCGCCCGGTCTTCTCCGCGGACCAGGCGGAGATCAACGACCAGCGCACCGCCTACGGTCTGGCCACCTGGACCGACCCAGCCACCGGCCGCTCGTACGCGCTGGTCAGCCGCCGCCACGAGACGACCGTCGCCGTGCTCGAACTCGTCGCCACCCCCGGCGGCACCGTCGGATACCGGAAGATCCGCAGCCTGGACCTCCCGGCCTCCTTCCGCATGCCGGGCGGCGCCTCCTGGACTCCCTGCGCCGAGCCGGGCGAACGCCCCCAGGTCGAGGGCATGGTCGTCGACCCGGCCAACGGCATGCTGTACGCGGGCCAGGAGGACGTCGGCATCTGGCGGATCCGCGCCGACCTCAGCGGCCGCCCCGAACTCGTCGACAAGGTCCGGGAGTACGGCGTACCGGCCACCTACGACGAGGAGACCGAGGAGTGCGTGGCCGGCGCAGACCCCGGCCACGGCGGCCGCCGCCTCTCGGCCGACGTCGAAGGGCTGACCCTGATCACCCAGCCCGACGGCGACGGCTACCTCATGGCCTCCAGCCAGGGCGACAACACCTTCGCCTTCTACGACCGCGAACTCGAGGACGACAACGAGTACGAGGCCGGCCTGCGCATCACGGCCCGATCCCGCGAGCTCGACGGCTCCGAGGAATGCGACGGCGCCGCCGCCCTGAACCTGCCCCTCGGCCCCAAGTTCCCGCACGGCCTCCTCGTCGTCCAGGACGGCCACGACGCCCCGCACGACGGCGAGCGCACCGCCACCAACTTCAAGTTCATCGACCTCGGCAAGGTGCTGGGCCGCATCGACGACTGATCACGGCGGCCGGTCGGACGAGGCCAGAAACGCAGGAGCTCAGGAACGCAGGAACTCAGGACCGCAGGAACCGGCGCAGCCGGGTCAGCGGCCACGCGTTGATGACCTCGTCCTTCGTCAGCCAGCCCCGCTGGGCGGTGCCCACGCCGTAGCGCACGTACGGCAGGTGCGTGGGGGAGTGCGCGTCGGAGTCCACGGCGAAGCGCACGCCGAGCCGTTTCGCCCGCAGGATGTCCTCGTCGCACAGGTCGAGCCGCTCCGGGTGCGAGTTCACCTCCAGGGCCGTTCCGGTCCGTGCGCAGGCCCGGAACACCTCGTCGAAGTCGGCCTCGATGCCCGGCCTGCGGCCGATCCGCCGCGTGGTGGGGTGGCCGATGACGTGCACGTACGGGTTCTCGCAGGCCCGTACCAGGCGACGGGTCTGCGCCCGCCGGTCCAGCCCGAAGTGCGAGTGCACCGAGGCCACGCACAGGTCGAAGCCGACCAGGAACTCGTCGGGCCAGTCCAGCTCCCCGTCGGGCCCGATGTTGAGCTCCGTGCCGTGCAGCAGCCGCATGCCGTGGTGCACCCGGTCCAGCGCGCGCACCCGCTCCCGCTGGGCCAGGATCTTCTCGTCGGTCATCCGCTGCATGTACAGGTTCGGGGCGTGATCGGTGACCGCGTAGTACGCGTACCCGCGCGCGGCCGCGGCCGCCACCATCTCCTCCAGCGGCGCCAGACCGTCGGTGAGGTCGGTGTGCGTGTGCAGGTCGCCCCGCAGATCGTCCTCCGTCACCAGCTCCGGCAGTTCGCCGTGCAACCCGGCCGCGATCTCCCCGCGGTCCTCGCGCAGCGGCGGCGCGATCCACGGCAGGCCGAGCCGGGCGTAGATCTCCTCCTCCGTCTCGCCGGCCCGCCGCTCACCGCTGTCCGCGTCGAAGAGTCCGTACTCGGACAGCTTGAGCCCACGGCGCACCGCGAGCTCCCGCGTGCGTACGTTGTGGGCCTTCGAGCCGGTGAAGTACTGCATGCCCGCGCCCCAGGACGCGGGCGGCAGCACCCGCAGGTCCACTTGCAGGCCCTTGGTCGTACGGATGGAGGTCTTCTTCGCCCCGTGCGCCAGGACCTCGGCCGTGTGGGGCAGGCCGACCAGCGCCTCCATGACCGGGATCGGCCGCTCCGACGCCACCAGCACGTCGATGTCGCCGATGGTCTCGCGCATCCGCCGCAGCGACCCGGCGTAGGCGCAGCGGAGGACGCCCGGCACGGAGGACAGCTCGGCGGTGATCTGCTCGGCGATCTCGGTCGCGGCACTGATCAGGATCCGGCTGCCCGCTGTCTGCATCAGCGCGATACCGGCGAGTATGTTCTCCTCGCTCTTCTCACCGAAACCGCGCAGGTCACGCAGTCGCTCCGCGTGGATCGCGTCGAGCAGCTGGTCCACCGTGCCGACCCCGAGCCGCTGGTGGAGCAGCATGGCCCGCTTCGGCCCGAGCCCCGGTATCCGGGTCAACTCCCGGACCCCCGCCGGAACGGCCGCCTTGACCTCGTCGATCGCCGGGACGTGTCCGGTGCGCAAGTAGTCCAGTACCTTCTGGGCGATCGACGCCCCGACGTTCGGGATCTCCTTCAGCCCCTTCGCGTCGAGCTTCGCGACATCCAGCGGGCTGCCCCCGATGGAGCGGGCCGCCTTCTCGTAGGCACGAACCTTGAAGGCGTCCCCGCCACTGATCGCGATCAGATCGGCGTACTCCTGCAGCAGCGCCTCGACCTCGTCATTGACCCTGCCCATACCTTCAGGGTGCCCCCGCGTCCTCCGGTTCCGCCAGAATTCCCCGACCGTGAGGCCGCCGGGGCCATCCGCTCAGCGCGGTGGCTGGTCGAGGTCGTCGAGGATCTGCTGGAAGGGCCGGCGGAGGGCAACCGCGAGGGGCCGGGAATCCTCGCGTGCGTAGGCGGTCAGGAAGTCCCGGGCGGCGGTCACGGCGGGTCGGGGATCCCCTTCGGACAGGGTTTCCTCGATGGCACGCGAGGTCAGCGCCGCCAGTTCCGGGAGTCGACGGCGGGCGCGGGCGAGGTCTGGCGCGAGGTCCTCCCGGCCGGTGAGCGCGGCCACCTCCCTGGCCAGGGTCGCCACGTGCGCGCTGAGTCCGCCGGAGGTGGCGATGTGCCGGGCCTGGATCCGTACGGCATCACGGTGACGGCGGCGCAGGGGGTTGAACCTCATGGCGCGTTCGGCTTCCCGGGCGCGGGCGGCGTTCGCGCGGACCGCTTCGGCGTGGGCGTTCACCAAGGGGAGGTTGTCGCGGGCGGCGGCCGGACCGGTGCCCAGGGCGGCGGCGGTGCCGCCCAGCGCCCGCACCAGGCGCACACGGCAGTCCTCGGCGATGGCCGCCAGGACCCGGTGCGGATCGGGTGGCCACAGCAGCGGGGCCAGCAGGATCGTGACCACCGCCCCCTCGGCGGTCTCCCACACGCGGTCCAATCCGTATGCCTCGGGCGACGTGTTGGCGAAGACGAGCAGCGACGACGCCGCGACCTGGATGTTCAGCCCGCCACCGGCCCGCAGGACCATGCCGATACCCAAGCCGATGGCCACCACCAGCGTCAGCGTGGCGGTCGAGGGACGCAGCACGTTCAGGACGGCCAGACCGATCAGCACCCCCGCCACCACGCCCAGCGCCCGCTGCAGCGACGTTCCCAGGGCCGTCATCGGATCGCCGCGCAGGGCCACCAGCGGGACGACCGCCGCGAAGACCGGCGGCTGGTCGGCTCCCAGCCACAGCGCGACCTGCCAGGCGACCGCGACGGTGACGACGATGCGGGCCGCCGCAGGGCCTTCGGTCCGTACGATGTCCCGGGCCCGGCGGGCCCGGGACGCTCGGCCCGCGTGTGCTGCTCGGGCTTCGGCGAGGTCCGTCATCCGCGCCTTTCGGTGAGGCGTCCGTGCTCGCCCGTCGGCGCTCGCTCCGGGATCCGCGCGCTCGTACGCCGCTGCTTCCTCGGCCACAGAGTGCAGCGCCCCGACCGTCCGACGCCGCCATTACACCGAAAGCGGCATGTCACACCCCTTGGGGCCGCCACCCCCAGGCGGTGAGCATCCCCGGCGACATGCCCGTGCACTGGTCCGAGTCCAGGTAACGCACGGCTTCGTCGAGTTGGGCGTCGTCGACCAGCCCCGTCGCCACCATGGCCGCCCGCGCCCGGTCCCAGGTGTCCGCCCAGAACCGGCTGATCGCGCTCCCGGGAAGCAGCGGCGGTACGTGGATCTCGGCGGCCACCGGTTCCAGTCCGGCCGCCCGCAGCAGCTCGGCACGGTGCGGCACTTGGGAGACGTCGGTCCCGATGCTGTCGCGCAGCCCCTGCCACATGGCCCGCATGGCGCGCGTGTACGGGGTCAAGGGCGCGGAATCCGTGGTCAGGTCGACCGCGTCGCTGATCACCAGGACCCCGCCGGGGGCGAGCAGTCCGGCGAGCCTGGAGACCATCCGGTGTGCGGAAGGCAGGTGCATGAGCACGAACCGGGCGTGGACCAGCCGGAACAGCCCGGGGGAGAAGTCCTCGGAGGTGATGTCCGCCTGGAGCGTGGTCAGCCCCGGTACGGGGTGCGCCGCGAGGAACCGTACGTCGCGGTCCACCGCGAGGACCCGTGCCACTCCCGCCTCGCCGAGCAGCCGCCGCGCCACCGTGCCCGTCCCCGCGCCCACTTCCAGGCAGGTCCAGCCGGGCCCCACGCCCAGCTGCCGCAGCCGGGCCATGGTCGTCTCGTCGTACGTGAGGGCCCCGAGGTCGATACGTTCGTCCTCGCCCCGGTCCTCGGGGCGGAACACGCGCTCACCGTAGTGGCCCTCGCTCAGGGGCCCTGCACCGGCCATGTGGCCATTGTGGCAAGCGGGAGCCGATGGCACATGTCGTGCCGGCCCCGCCGTGCCCACGCGAAGGCCGGGCCCACGTCAGGCGACGGTGATGACGGTCTTTCCGAGAGCGCCGTCCGTGGCGTAGTGGCGGTAGGCGTCGGCGGCTTCGCGGAAGGGGAAGACGCGGTCGATGAGCGGCCGGATTCTGTGGGTCTCGATGTGCCGGTTCATCGCCGTGAACTGGGCGCGGCTGCCGACCGCGATGCTGCGGATGGTGGCGCCGGAGGCGAACAGGGCGCGGGAGTCGAGCAGTGGGGCGGTCTTGCCGACGAAGCCGACGCAGGCGATGGTGCCGGCCAGGGCGATGGCGCGGACGGAGTCGTCCAGGAGTCCGGCGACGTCGATGATGCGGTCGGCGCCGCGGCCGCCGGTGAGGGTACGGACCTCGCCGGCCCAGTCGGGGGTGGTGGTGTAGTCGATGACGTCATCGGCGCCGAGGTCGCGCAGTCGTGGGGCCTTGGCCGAGCTGCCGGTGGTGGCGATCACGCGGGCGCCGAGGGACTTGGCGAACCGGAGGGCGAAGAGGGAGACCCCGCCGGAGCCTTGGACGACGACCGTGTCGCCGGGGCGGACGCCCGCTCCGTCGCCGGTGAGCGCGTTCCACGCGGTGACCGCGACACAGGGAAGCGTGGCGGCTTCCTCGTACGTGAGGTGCGCGGGCACGGGGACGAGGGAGTCGGCGTCGATGACGGCGAGCTCGGTGAGCATGCCGTCCAGCGAGCCCCCGCGCTGGTGGAGGTGTTCGGCGGCGAACGGGCCGTCCTGCCAGGAGGGGAAGAGCGTGGCCGCGACGCGGTCGCCGACGCGCACGGAGTCGACGCCGGGGCCGAGTCCGACGACTTCGCCGGCGCCGTCCGAGACGGGGACGACGTCGGGCTTGACCGGCAGTACGTAGGTCCCGTCGAGCACCATGAGTTCGCGGAAGCTGAGGGATGTCGCGCGCACCGCCACCAGGACCTGCCCGGGGCCGGGCTCGGGGGTCTCGTGCTCGCGGAGGGTGAGGCCGGACAGCCCGGCCCCGCTGTGTGACAGGTGGTAGCTCAGCATCGGGGTAATTCCCTTCGTGTGGTTGTGGGGGAGGTGGGTGCGCCTGCCGCCCGGTCGCCGGCTGCGGCTCCGCTTCGGGGCGTCATACGGCGTCGGACTCGGAGGCCGGCGGGACCTCTCCCCGCGTCTTGCTGAAGCCGAGGGCCTCGACGATGCGGCCGTCCGTGACGCGCATGACGTTGACCCCGCGCACCCACTGGTCGGGGCCGTCGCCGAAGCGGTAGTGCCACACGATCGTGGCGCGGTCGCCGGCCACGACCACCTCCTGGGGTGCGAACCCCGTGGTGCGGTCGTCGGCGAGCGCCGCCCACCACGCCGTACACGCTTCGCGGCCGAGGACGCGCTCCCCGCCCGGCGCGGGCTGGACGCTCTCCATGACGCAGTCCTCGGCGATCAAGTCGTGCAGGAGAGCCGCATCGTGCTCGGTGAACGCGCGGTTGAAACGGTCGATGACCTCGGCGGTGCTGCGTACGGGCATGGCGCCTCCTCGAAAGAGATAGACCATTCGGTCTACTCATATAGATAGACCGGTTGATCTACCGAGTCAAGTGCCGGCAGAATCACGCCATGACCACCTCCGCCAAGCCGGGCCCCCGCGAACGGCTGCTGCTCGCCGCCCAGGAACTGACGTACACCCAGGGCGTCGGGGTCGGCGTGGACGCCCTCCTCAAGGCGGCCGGAGTCGCCCGCCGTTCGCTGTACGAGCACTTCGGCGGCAAGGACGGCCTCATCGCCGAAGTGCTGCGCCGCAGCACGGCGGAGGACGAGGGGCAGTACCGGGCGACGATGGCCGCCGCGGGAGCCGACCCCCGGGCCAGGCTCCTCGCGGTCGTCGACCGACTCGGCCGCATCGCCTCCGACCCCGACTTCCACGGCTGCCGCTACCTGGCGGCCGACCTCGCCCTCACGGACCCGGCCCACCCCGGCCACGAGGTCACCCGGGCCTACCGGCGCACCATCCACGGCCTGTTCACGGACGAACTCGCGGCCGTCGGCCACGCGCGCCCCGGATTCGCCGCCGACCAACTGCTCATCCTCGTCGACGGCCTCCTCGCCGCCGGCGTGACCCGCCCCGACATCCAGGCCGCCGAAGCGACCCGAGAACTCGCCGAACACATCATCGACTCGGGCCGCCCGTAGCCCCGGCCAGGCCGACCTGGAGGTCGGTTCGGGCTCGCAGCGGCCGTCGGTCAGTCCCTGAGGGCGGCGGCGTACCAGCGGCGGTGTACGAGCGGCTCGACGCACAGCACCGCGACGCCCGCGACCGCACCCACGAGGAGCGACGGCACACCGCCCCCGTGGACGAACGAGGCGACGCAGGCGGCGGCCACGACGATCGGTCGCAGCAGGGTCAGGGGGCCGAGCCCCGCCACCATGGCCAGGGTGCTGGCCCGGAACGGCAGGACGAAGTACGCGGCGAGCGTGAGCAGCACCGCCAGTGCGTAGCAGGCGAGGGGCGCGAGGAAGCCGGTGCCGCCGTCGGCGAGGGCCGCGTACGTGCGGTCGCGGTCCGCGGCGGCCAGCAGGACGCCGCCGGCCGTGAGCATCGGGGCGAGCAGCAGGGCGCCGCCCACGGCCAGGCCCCGCAGGGACGCGCGGACGACGGCGCGGCTCTTGCGGATCCGGGCGTCCCGTCCGGCGTACGCGCGGAACCCGCTGAACGCCGAGTCCACCAGCCCCAGCGCGGCGAGCGCCAAGGCCACGGACGGGGCCCCGTCCAGCGGGGTCATCGCGGCCCCCCACCGAGCTGCTCGGGGCCCACGAGCCGCCGCGAGGCGCGGCCCATCGCCCGGCGCAGGGGTGCCTCCAACTCGGGGCGGACGCCGATGACGGGCCGCAGAGTGGTGCAGAACGGATTCGCCAACCCCCGGGGCTCGTACAGCAGCGGCCGGATGCCCGGCGCGGCCGCCGCGTGCAGCAGCGTTTCGTCGGTGTGGGCCCGCCGGGCCGAGGCGACTCCGTCGTGGCGGCCGAGCGGATGGCGCATCCGCGCCCGGTGGAAGACCCAGGCTCCGATGGGCGCGAGCCGAGTGGCGGCGATGTCGAAATGGCAGAACGCGAGCGCGGGCGAGGCGGCCTGGGCCCGGAAGAAATCGGCGAGGTCAGGGCCCCGGAAATGGTGCAGCACCCCGGTGGACACGTACACGGTGGCGGCTTCCGGAAGGTCGAAGGCGTTCCCGTGGACGAACCGGCAGTCCAGGCCCTCGGCGCGGGCCAGCCGGTCGGCCTCGCCGACGAGCGCGGAGTCCAGGTCGACGCCGACGAGCTCGACGTCCGGGCCGAGTGCGCTGTGGGCGGCGAGCCAGCGGACGACGTATCCGAGCCCTGAACCGACATCGACCAGCCGCAACGGCCCCGGGGCGCCCTCGGGTCGGGCCGTCGCGCGGATGGCGTCGAAGAGCGGGCCGAGTACGTGCACGAGCCGCTCGCCGATGCGCAGTTCCTCGCTGAGCCGCTGCAGCTCGGTGTGGACGTCGATCATCAGACGGTCCACGGCCTGCGGGTCGAGCACACCCCGCCCGTCGGCGGGCAGGGCCGCGACGATGCGGGCAGCGCGCCCATCGCCGGCCTCGTGGAGCCGGCGGACGACCTCGGCCCGGCGCACGGGCAGGCGCGCGCCGCTGCGCGGGTCCGTGGCGGTGATCAGGTCGGATATCTCGAGGTGGGGCACGATCGAGAACCCTAACCGCTCCCCGGGCCGCCCCTCCCGGCCGGCCAACCGGTCGCAGCGGGGGTCAGCCGCCGTCCGGCCCGGATTCCATGGACCGCATGGCTTCCTCGGACCGCTTCTCCATCTCGGCCGGCGGAACGTCCTCGATGTGCGTGGCGACGTTCCATCGGTGGCCGAAGGGGTCCTCGAACTGGCCGGTGCGGTCGCCGTAGAACTCGTCCTTGACCGCGGAC
Source organism: Streptomyces sp. NPDC059874 (assembly GCF_042731135.1). NCBI lineage: Bacteria > Bacillati > Actinomycetota > Actinomycetes > Kitasatosporales > Streptomycetaceae > Streptomyces > Streptomyces sp. NPDC059874. Next base: position 131,463 of record NZ_JBHWJY010000002.1, on the reverse strand, counting down.
ACCTCGGTGGCGCCCTTGGTGAGGGCCTTGGCGAAGACCGCGTCGACGTCTTCGACGTACACGTGAAGGGTGACGGGAGTGCCGCCCATCGCCTTCGGTGAGCGGAATCCCATGCCCGGGTACTCGTCCGCGAGCATGATGACCGAGTTGCCGAGCTCCAGCTCGGCGTGGCCGATCCTGCCGTCGGGTGCGGCCATCCTCATCCGCTCGCGTGCGCCGAGCACGGTCACGTAGAACTCGATCGCGGCCGAGGCCCCGTCGATGCAGAGGTACGGGGTGACGCGCGGATATCCCTCGGGAATGGGCTGGACAGTCACCGGTTTTCCTGCCTTTCCGGACCGGGGCGGTCACCGCCGACCGCCACCTGCGACCACAGATAGCCCGAACCCGTGCCACACCACCCGCGCCGCGCGGCAGCCGGTCTCCGGATGCCCCCGAAGGGCTGCGGCTCCCCCGGAGGAGCGGTGGCCGGTGCGGCGGGAGTGACCACGAACTCCAGGTCGACCACGAACTCCAGGTCGTCCGAGTTCGCCTCCGAGACGCGTAGGCTGCCGACACTGACTATTCGTCATGAAAGGAGCGAATGTGGCCTCTCGCCTCAATCCGTACATCAGCTTCGCCGGCGACGCGAAGCAAGCCATGGAGTTCTACAAGGAGGTCTTCGGCGGCGACCTGGCCGTCCACACCTATGGCGACTTCGGCTCCGAGGCGCCGCCCGGATACGCCGACAAGATCATGCACGGCATGCTGGAGACCACCAGGGGATTCACGCTGATGGGAGCCGACAATCCGCCCGGGACGGAGCACAAACCCGGGAACAACATCGCGGTGAGCCTGAGTGGCGACGACGCGGACGAACTGCGCGGCTACTGGGACAAGCTGTCCGGCGGCGGCACCGTGTCCGTCCCCCTGGAGAAGCAGATGTGGGGCGACGTGTTCGGCATGTGCACGGACAAGTTCGGCATCACGTGGATGGTCAACGTCAGCGAGCAGCAGAGCTGACTTCGCCCGTGACGCGTCGGCGCCCCTGTGGGTCGTCGACGCGCCTCCACGTCCAGATCCCGCCGGGCGGTGGCGACGGCGAAGGCCGCCCCGGTCGATGTAGGGCGAACGCGTCCATGAGGAGCGAATTCGGTGGCGCCGACAGCCGCCGGATGACAAGACTGCCCCCGTGAACACCCTGCCGCCGTCGCCCGGCCCGCTCCCCGCGCCGGCACCGGACCCGCGCGCCCGCCATCTCGTTCCCGACCATGAGGGCATGCACACCCTGGTCGCAGAGCTGGCTGTGCCCGGCGAGGCGTCGATGTACGTCATGAGCGCGATGGAAACCTCCCGCGAACTCATCCGGCACTCCTACTACCGGTACGAGTTCGCCACCGTCGCCGTCACGCATTCCCTGTTCGCCCTGGAGCGCGTCCTTGCCGAGCGTCTGGCCATCAACAGGCCGCTCCAGGAGCTCATCGAGCGGGCCGCCGACGCAGGGCTCATCTCGGCCGAACTGGCCGCCGAACTCGACCGCGGTCGACTGCTGCGCGACAGCCTCACGCAGGGCGCCGTGACGAGTGCCGCCCTCGGCCCGGAAAGGGCCGTCGACATGGTGCGTGCCGTCTTCGACGCTGTCCGCCTGCTGCTTCGCCCACCACCCGCGGCAGGAGCGCCGGCCGTCGACATGAGCGGAGCACAGGCCGAGGGCCGGCTCGCCCGGCTGTACGGGGAACACCGGCGCGCACCGTACCCCGACAGTTTTCGCGGTGTGGACATCGAGGGCGTGGAACTCATCCTCCTGGACGCCGATGTCGCGGGCCTCCTCCAGCGAGAGCTGAACGGCGGGCTCGACGGCGATGGCATCGCCATCCTCTGGGCGTGCATCGCCGATCTCGACAAGATCGCGCCCCTGATCAACTCGGAGTACTGCGCCTCCTACTTCACGAGGCTCCGAACGGCGGCCAAACTCGTGGCGGCGCGCTACGTCCCCACCGCGACCTGACCCTCGTCGTGGACGGCCGCCGTCAACGCGTCACCCGTACGGTCACCGTCTTCGGCCGCTGGTACTCGTGCAGCGCCAGGATGCTCAGGTCGGTGCCGTGCCCGGACGTGCCCCGGCCCCCGTGCGGGAGCTCGGCCGTCTGCACCAGATGGCAGTTGAGCCACGCCTCGCCCGCGTTCAGCCGGGCGACCAGGTCGAGGCCGGTGGTCAGGTCGGTGGTCCACACGCTCGCCCCGAGCGCCTGCGGGACGCTGTTCGCCAGGGCCAGGGCAGCCTCCGCGGTCTGCGCCTGCTGGACGGTCAGGAGGGGCCCGAACACCTCCTCGGTGACCGCCGGATCGTCGTACGGGAGATCCGCCAGCAGGCGTGCCGGGCGCCAATGCCCCCGTTCCCCGCCGGCTTCGGGGGCCATGTCGGCCGCGACGTTCCGCTTGGCGGCGGAGGAGGCGACCAGGCGGTCGTAACGGGCGGCCTGGTCCGCATTGTTCAGCGGACCGAAGTCGCGGCCGGCCAGCCGCGAACCCAGCGCCGCCGCCAGCCCGGCGACGGTGACCTCGTAGTTCTCCGCGAGGGTGATCACCCGGGCCGGGGCGGCGCAGCTCTGGCCCGCGTTGTACGTGGCGGCCTCGGCGAGGCAGGCGTAGGTGTCGGCGGGGGAGTCCGGGAGGACGATCGCCGGTGCGTTGCCGCCCAGTTCCAGGCTGACGCGGCGGGTCCCCGCCCGCGCCGTCACATCGGCTCCGGCCCGCCCGCTGCCGGTGAACGCGACCATGTCCACCGCGGACTCCACGAGCAAGCGGCCGGTGTGCCGGTCGCCGGGCAGATACCGGAACACGCCCTCGCCGAGCACCCGTTCCGCGTGCTCGGCGAGCAACTCCAGGCTGTCCGGGGTCGTCTCGGCGGGCTTCGCCACCACCGTGTTGCCCGCCGCGAGAGCCGGCGCGCAGCGCCAAGCGGCCATCAGCAGCGGGTAGTTCCACGGCACGATCACCCCGACCGCGCCGATCGGCTCCCAGCGGACCCAGCTCTCGTGGCCCGCCACCAGATGCCCCGAGGCGGGGGAGGTCCGGGTGCGCGCGGCCGTCGCGTAGAACCGGAACAGGTCCACCACCTGCTCCACCTCGCCCGCGGTTTCCGCCCTGGGCTTGCCCGTGCCGGCCTGCTCGCGGGACGCGTACTGATCCGCGTGCTCCTCGATCAGGGCGGCGAGGCGGTCGAGCCGGCGGCCACGCTCCTTCGGGGTCAGGGCGCTCCAGCCGGGGAGGGCGGCGCGGGCCGCGGCCACGGCGGCCGTCACCTCACGCTCCCGCGAGAGCGGGGCCGTACCGCGCGCCCGCCCGGTACGGGGGTCAATCAACTCGCTCAACTCGGTCACCTCGGGACGTCCTTCGCGCATCGGGTTCGAGTGGAACTCATACGTCGTACGACCTCAGCCACAGCTCCAGTGTCAGCACCAGCCACAGCTTTCCGCCCTGGCGGGGCAGCAGCGTGCCCTCGCCCTTCAGCCAGGTGCGGATGGTCTCCGGGCGGAACAGGCCCCGCTGCCGGGAGCGGCGGCCGAGGAGGAGTTCGTGGCCGAGGTCGCGCAGCGGTCCGGTCAGCCACTGCTGGACCGGGACGCGCATCCCGCTCTTCGGGCGGTCGACCACCGTGCCCGGCAGCAGGTCCCGTACGGCCTCCTTGAGGATCCACTTCTCTGCCGTGCCGCGGAGTTTGTACCCGGGCGGAGTGGCGAAGGCGTGGTCGATGACCGACCGGTCGAAGAGCGGGGAGCGGCCCTCCACACCCTGGGAGGAGGTCAGGCGTTCCACCTTCGTCAGGATGTGGTGCGCCCCCTTGGTCCGCAGATTGCAGTGGAGGAGGCGGTTGAGGAGGTGTTCCATCGCGTACGAACCGGCGGCGCCGGCTTCGGCCAGCAGGTACGGCTCCACGTGCCGCTCCGGGCGCGGGGCGTCCCGCAGGGCGTCGAGGACCGGCGCCGTCAGCAGGACCGGGAGGTCCGTCCAGCACTTGCGGTACGAGCGCAGGTACGCGGTCGCCCGGTCCTCGTCCCACGGCGCGCCCGGCGTCCGGTGCATCTCCTGGACCAGCATGGGAAGGTTCTTGGGCCCGCCGAAGACGGGGTCGCCGCCCTCGCCGTTGAGGACCACCGAGGCACCGTCCGCGGCCACGGCCTCGGCCAGCATCAGGTTCGGCACCGTCAGCGGATCACCCACCGGGCTGTCCAGCAGCGCCGCGGCCTCGGCCAGCCGCGCCGCCACGGCCGCCCCCGACACGTTCAGGACGCGGTGCCGGGTGTGGCAGTGGGAGGCCACCAGGCCGGAGTAGCCCAGCTCGTTGGGCATGTCGTCGCCGAAGCTGATCGAGTACGTGTGGACGGGGTGGGTGTGCAGCTTCGCCGCCAGCGCCGTGACGAGGGAACTGTCGATGCCCCCCGAGAGGAGCACCGCGGCGGGCTCCGCCACGGGCAGCCGGGCCGCCGTCGCCTGCTCCAACAGGGTGCGCAGGGCCAGGACATGACCGGTCGGGTCGGCGGGGACGGGGTCCTCGACGTACTCGTGGGGCTCCCAGTGGACCGTCTCGGTGACTCGGCCGTCCCGGGCGAGGCGCAGCACACGGCCCGGCAGCACCTCGTGGACACCGGTGAGCAGGGTCTCCTCCCCGGGCAGGTACGCGAAGGTGAGGAAGGAGCGGACCGCCGACAGGTTCATGGACGTGCCGAGCGCCGGCCAGCGACGCAGCGCCCGAAGTGAGGTCGAGGCCGCCCAGGCGGCGCCGGCCCGCGCGTAGTAGAGGGTGCGGGCGCCGACGTGGTCGCGGATCAGGACCAGGTCGGGGCCGTCGAGCACGGCCAGCACGAACATCCCTTCGGCGAGCGCCACTCCGGCGTCACCGAGCAGTGCCCAGCAGTGGAGGAGGAGTTCGCCGTCGGAGCAGTCGGGCGGCGGTGGCGCAGCGGCGGCCCGCGCCCTGAGCGCGGCGAGCAGCACCGGGCGGTTGTGGAGGGTGACCTCCCCGACCGCGGTGCGTCCGAGCGCGGTGAACGGGCCGGTGGCGCAGCCGGGTTCGCCGGCGATGAGGCTCAGCCCGGCGCCCGGTACGTCCACGGGGCCCCGGCCCGGTCCCGTGGCTCCCATCGTGTCCAGGTGGGCAAGGGCCTGCCCGGTGGTGTCGGCCAAGCAGGCGCAGAAGCGTGCCACGGACGGATCCCTTCCTTCGTGCTCGTGTAGCGCTCGCTCGCGTGCTGCTCCGTGCCGTTCGTTCGTGCTCAGCCGAAGTCGTCGTCGCTCCAAGCGTCGTCGTCGTTGTCCCAGCCCGCTTCCCAACTGTCGTCGCCGGAATCCCCGTCGCCGGAATCCCCGTCGCCGGAGTCCCCGCCTCCGCCGTCCCCGCCTCCGTCGCCGCCGGAGGATGACGACGCCTGGGCCTGCTCCTGTTGGCGGCGCAGGGCCTCTTCCTCCTCCAGGGTCATGCTCAGCGGCGGCAGATGGGCGGCCGTGATGGCGAGGGTCGCCACGCCCAGGCCGGCGAGCAGCACCCCCATCCGGCCGCCGAAGGAGCTCCGGTTGACGGTGACCCGCTCGCCGCGCGGCCACACGGTGCGGCCGTAGCCGATGTCCCGGGCGTAGGTGGCGGTGCCGTCGGCCAGGGTGCGTTTGATGACGCGGTTGCCGAGCAGTTCATCGGTCCCCGAAGCACCCTGGTTGTCGTGCCAGCTCACCACGTGGGGGCGGCCGGGGGTACGGCTGCGCCACTCCTCCAGGCCGCCCTCGTACCTGCGGTGGACGGTGCCGTCGGCGAGGAGTTCGTCCGCGTAGCCGATCTCTCGGGGCCGGATCATCGTGTGCGTACCTCCGGTGTCTGGAAGGGGTCGCGGGGGCCGTTCACGCGGTGGGCCAGGTCATGAATCCGGCGGTGCGCAGACCACTCAGCTCGCCCCACATGGAGTCGCGGGGCGGCCGCGGACCCCGAGCGAGACGCAGTACGGTCCGTACGAGCCTGGCCGGGGGTACGGCGGCCACCTCGGCGAACCGGCCCCGTGCCAGCCAGGCTGCCTCGCGAGGCCGCAGCGCGGCCGGCCAGTCGATGCCCGGCGCCGGGGCGGTGGCCGGGCCGCGTCCCGAAGGCAGCCGCAGGGCGGCGGCGTGCCGCGGAACGAGCCCCAGCGAGCTGACCCGGACCCCGGGAAGGGGGCGGCGGAGCGCCGCCCGTACCCGGGCCGGGAGCGTCACGCCCTCGGGGCTCGCGTCGTGCAGGACGTGCACCGTGGCGCCGTCCGCCCGCTCCAGGGCCGCGAGGAGCCGTGGGTCCAGCGGCAGCGCGTCGGGCGCCGCGAGGACGGGGCAGGCCGCCTCCAGGTGGACGTGGTTGGCGAGCAGCATCGCGGCGATCGAGCGGTCCTGGCAGAGCAGCAGGCGGGGGAGCCCGTAGTCGTACAGGTCCCGTTCGGCGGGCCGGTACCGCGGAGGGGCCGTGGTGTCGGCCCGGTCCGGCGCGGCCGGCAGCAGGCCGGGTACGGTCTCCCGGCCGCGCACTTCCAGAGCGCGGGTGAACGCGGGCAGGCGCAGCGCGGGTGGCGGGGTGCCGGGGACGCGGCGCAGGAGCGGCGCGGTCGGGCTGAGCACGCGGCAGGTCTCGTAGTAGAGCTGACGTTCCGTGAACCGGAGCCCGCCGGGGTCGGCCGCGCGGGCGGCGGCCGCGCCGATCGCCAGGTGGAGGAGGCGGTCGCCGAGGGCGGGGATTGCGCTGCGGGCAGCCGGGGAGCGAGGCCGGCTTGTACGCACACGCGTACTCGTACTGCTACTCCTACTCGTGCTCATGCGGTGACGTGCCTTTCATCCCGGGGGTGTCCGGCCAGGTCAGGAAGCCGTACGCCGGGCCGGAGTCGGGCTCGGTCGCGGACGCGGCTACGGCCCGTTCGACCGCCTCCTCGACGACGGTGACGAGCCGCGTCGGCGACACGGCCGCGATCGGGCTCCAGAACCCGTCGGCCACCCAGGCGGCGTCCTCCTCGGACAGCCCCGCCACGGCTCGCAGTTCCCCGGCGTCGACGGCCGGGGCGAGTGAGCCGGCCGGGACGGGCGTGACGCGGTGGACGGCGCCGCGCCGGCCCCTGACCGCGGCCACCGGCAGCCCGGCGTCCACCACGGCCCGGTCCGGATGGGCGATGCGCAGGAGCGGCGCCAACAGCGCGCCCAGTGCGCTCGCGTCGTGCAGCACCACGATCGGGAGCCGGCCCGGGACGTCCACGAGGGCGTCGTGGGCGGCGGCCGGGTCCGCCTCCACCAGCACCGCCCGCAGCCGCGCCGGCATGTCGTTGACTTCGAGGAACACCGCGACCGCGTGGTCGGTGCACAGGATCACGGCCCTGGGCCGGCGCGGCTTGGGAGCGGAGTGACCCGGAGCGCGCCACGCGTCGTCCACCACACCGGGCGGCAACTCACCGTACGTTCTTCGCCATTCGCCGGTCATCAGCTGCCGGAAGTGCCGCTCGTTGGGGCTGAAGGACGAACCCGCGGGCCGAGCCGGGTAGTACGGGAAGAGATTGGGCGCCGCGACGAGGACCGCGACGGCGGCCGCCGCGGCCAGGAGGGCGGGCAATCCGCTGGTGAGGGCCCAGCACACGACGAACCCGGCGCTGAGCGGCAGCGAGACGAGCCGCCGGACCAGGGGCCGGGTCCCGTGCGCCTCGCGCGCCCGCCAGGCGCTGCTGTGCGTACGGGAGCGGTACCAGAGCTGCGTGACGGTCACCTTGAGCCGACCGTGGTCGGTGAGGGACTCCACGCAGCGGCGGATCCGCACGTCGTGCATGCCGGTGCCGTGCACCCAGGGATCCAGGGCGAAGCGCCGGTGGCAGTGCGAGCACACCTGGCCCGTACGCTCCCTGCGCTTCAGCTCGGTCGAGCAGTTCGGGCAGATCACCGTCCACCCACCGGATCCGGGCCGTCCTTCGCCGCGCCGGGCCAGGTCATGAAGCCGACTTCCGCCGCGCGGCGCCGCTCGGCGTCGACCCTGCGGCCGATCTGCCTGGCGAGCCGGTCGAGCACGGCGAGCAGCCGGACGGGAGGGACGCCGACGAGCGGGAACCGCCAGCCCTGCCCGATCCACTTCAGTTCCTCCGCGGTGAACTCGTCGAGCGCGGCGAGCCGGCCCATCTCCTCCGCCGTGGGCTTGCGGGTGGGGTCCCGGTACGCAACGGCCTTCGGCAGGCCGCGGATCGTGCGCAGCGACACTCCCGCGTCGACCACCGGGCGGCCGGAGAGGTCCGCACGGAGCTGCCGCAGGAGCAGTTCACCGTGCGCGTCCGCGTCGTGGAGCACCAGGACCGGGCCGCGCGGCGGCAGGGCGGGGAGCAGGGCCCGCACGTGCTCGGGGCCCTGGACCAGGGCGATGCCGTGCCGGTCGGGCAGTCCATCGGCTGCGAGGAAGGCGGCGATGGAAGGATCGGGGCAGACCAGCACGGCGTTCGGCGGCGGCGCGTCGGCCGGGCGCCGGGGCCAGGGGCGGCCGCTGTCGTCGATCACGCCGGGCGGCAGGCTCCCGTACACCTCCTGCCACTCGGCGAGCGCCGAGGAACGGAAATCGCCCCGGGTCATGGGCGGGATGCCCCGGCCCGCTCCCAGCCGCCGGGCGATCCTGATGCCGATCGCGGTGGCCAGCAGGATGCCGGAGACGTACAGCATGAACGACGCCTCGCCGAAGATGGCCCAGAGGCTGACGATCCCGGCGCCGGCGAACGCCCCGCCCGCGCATCCCGGCGCGAACTCGTGTTCCCTGATCCGCTTGCGCGACAGCGCGTACCACAGCTGGCCCGGGGCGACTTGGACCCGGCCGTTGTCCGTCAGCGTCGCCGTGATCCGGCGCACCCGGAGGTCATTGAGGCGCAGGGAGTTGGTCTTGGGGTCCAGCGCGTAGCGGCGCTTGCAGTGGCTGCAGATGTTGCCGGTGCGTTCCTTGCGCAGCAGGCTGCGTTCGCAGTTCGGGCAGATCACCGGCGGACCTCCAGAGCCGTCGCCACCCGGCGCAGCCGTGCGGCCAGCCGCTCGCGGACGGTGGTGCCGGCGATGCCGTGGACCCGCTGGGCGCGCTCGATGTCGCGCAGCGCGGCGGCCAGCACCCGGTAGTCGGCGGCGGTCGTGGCGGTGGGGGCGGTGGCGACCGTCGGCGTGGGGCGGCCGGCCGGGCCGCCGGACCGCTCGGCGCTCGCGGAGGCCCGGTGCTCGGCTTCCGCCGCCGTGATCGCGTAGTCCTCGTGGTCGATCCCGTAGCCCGTGTTGGCGGCGAGGATGGTCAGCGGGACGTCACCGCGGTTCGCGAAGGAGTGCGGCATCATCTCCGGGATGCGGATCAGCATGCCGGGCGTGAGCCGGACTTCGGCGACGCGGCCGCGGTCCGGGTCGTAGAGCCCACAAGCGGCGTGGCCGAGGCTGAGAACGAAGTGCTCGCCCCCGTGGGCGTGCGGGGTGAAGGCACTGCGCGGGCCCACCACCCCGAGCTTCACGGTGGCGTTGGAGGGCCGCTCCGGCGAGGTGCCGGCGTCGCCCACGAGATAGTGCGCGAACTGCCCGTCGTCGATGAACCGCAGGAAGTCCCGCTCCGGCCCGAGCTCCCGGGCCCCTTCCCGGTCGGCCACTACGATGCCGCCGTCCGGCCCGAGCCGGTAGAGCTCCACCCCGCCGGGCAGCCCGCGCCCGGCGTGGTCCGGCAGGTCCTCGGGTATCTCGCGCGGTCCGGGTGTGCGGTCGTACGGTCGTGCGGCCATCGCGCCTCCCCCTGACGCCCCCGCTGTGCGCTGCACGCGCCTCGCACGCGCATGGTAAGGCCCTGATCGCCACGAGCGGGAGCACTCGGGACGTACTCGGCGCAACCGGCGGATGACCGGCCGGAGCGGATCCGGTTGACAATCGCGGTTCGGAAGTCCACCGCTCGCACCGGAGGCGCCATGCCCCTGCACATGAAGTTGACCGCGATCACCCTCGACTGCCCTGATCCGCAGGCCCTGGCGGCCTTCTACCAGCAGGCCACCGGCCTCGGACCCCACCCGAAGTCCGACGCGGAGTTCGCGGGTCTCAACCGCGAGGACGGACTCTTCATCGGCTTCCAACGGGTCGATGACCACCGGCCCCCCAGCTGGCCGGACCAGACCGTTCCCCAGCAGCTCCACCTGTGTTTCGCGGTCGAGGACCTGGACGAAGCCGAGGCCCGGCTTCTGGAACTGGGCGCGGGCAAGCCGGATCACCAGCCGGGTGGCAGCGGTTGGCGGGTCTTCACCGATCCGGCCGGGCATCCCTTCTGCCTGGTCAGGGGGTGACCGCCAGGCTTCTTGTGTTCGGGGGCAGTTGACAGGAACCCCACCCCTGCACCACCCTTTCACTACTTACCTAGTGAAAGGGTGGTGTTGGCGTGCTGGAATACCGCATCGACCGGCGCAGCGGCATCGCCACGTATCTGCAGATCGTCCAGCAGACCAAACAGGCCCTGCGCCTGGGGTTGTTGGAGCCCGGCGACAAGTTGCCCACCGCGCGCGAGGTCGTGGAGGCCACCGCCATCAACCCGAACACCGTCCTCAAGGCCTATCGCGAGCTGGAACGCGAAGGGCTCGTCGAGGCGAAGCGGGGGCTGGGCACCTTCATCCGGAAGTCCCTGGGCAGCGCCCCGGTCGACTCCCCACTGCGCGACGAACTCGCCGACTGGGCACAGCGGGCCCGTACCGCCGGGCTGGAACGGGACGACGTGGCCGCGCTCTTCACATCCGTACTGGAACAACACTTCAAGGGGGACGGCGACGCATGACGGAAACCGTGATCGAGGCGGAAGGCCTCGGCCTGCGCTACGGACGCCGGGGAGGCTGGGCGCTGCGCGACTGCTCCTTCCGGCTGCCCGAAGGCCGTGTGTGCGCACTCGTCGGCCCCAATGGGGCGGGAAAGTCCAGCCTGTTGGCCATCGCGGCCGGACTCGTACGCCCCACCGAGGGCACCCTGCGCACGGCGCCCCGCGAGACCATGGCGTACGTGGGCCAGGACAAGCCCCTCTATCCGCAACTCACCGTCGGCGACACCCTGCGCATGGGCGCCGAGCTCAACCCGGCCCGCTGGGACACGAAGACGGCGCAGCGGATCGTGGAGGCCGGAGGACTCGGCCCGCACGCCAAGGTCCGTACGCTCTCCGGCGGCCAGCGCACCCGGGTCGCCCTGGCCCTGGCCCTCGGCAAGCGCCCCGGCCTGCTCCTCCTCGACGAGCCGATGGCCGACCTCGACCCGCTCGCCCGGCACCAGCTCATGGGCACGCTGATGGCCGACGCGGCCGAGAACGGCACCTCCGTGGTGATGTCCTCGCACATCCTCACCGAGCTGGAGGGCTCCTGCGACCACCTCCTGCTCGTCGACGGCGGCCGCATCCGCCTCTCCGGCCCCATTGACGAGGTCGGCGCGGCCCACCTGTTGCTCACCGGCCCCGTCACGGCCTCCGCCGAACTCGCCGCGTACACCATCGTCGAGACCCGTACGACGGGCCGCCAGCTCACCGCACTCGTGCGGCTGCGGGGCTCGGACTCCGTCGACAGCCGGACCTGGCAGACCACACACCCGTCGCTGGAGGAACTCTTGCTCGCCCATCTGCGTTCCCCCGACGCCCCGTCGTTCGCCGCTGAGGGCTCCTTCGCCACCTCGGGGGTGCAGGCATGAGCACGCTGACGCTGAAGGGCCCGTACTGGCTCACCGTCCGCCAACACCGGCGCGCGCTGTGGGCGGTGCCCGCCCTCGCGGCCGCCGGCCTCGTCGCGGTGGTCGCCCTGCGCTCGTGGGCCGCCGATCCCCACTCCGGCCGGATTCCGTACTCGGACCACGGGTTCGGCGCGCTGCGCCTCTTCATGGAGTACGCGGGCAAGGGCCTGCTGTTCCTTCCGCTCCTGGTGGGAGCCTTCGTGGCCGGCCCGATGATCGCCCGTGAGCTGGAGAGCGGCACCTGGCGGCTCGCCCTCACCCAGTCGTCCACCCCGAAGGCATGGTTCGGCGCGAAGGTCCTCGTGGCCGCGGCCGTGTCAGTGGCCGGCGCGGCCGTCCTGGCCGGGGTCTTCCGCCTCGGCTGGGTCCGGGTCACCGGCACCTACGCGCTCCACTGGGCCGACCGCGGAACGTACGAGGCCACCGGCCCCGTGCTCGTCGCGTACTGCCTGCTCGGCGTGGCCCTCGGCGCCCTCGTCGGCCAGCTGGTCCGGCGCACCCTCGTGGCCATGGCGGTCACCGGCCTCCTCACCGGCCTGACGTTGCTGGTCCTCGGAGCCCTGCGATGGTCGCTCCTGTCCACGGAGACCAACAGCGTGCCCCTCGCCGGGAACCCGGTGAAACTGATGCCACGCTCCGCCCTGTGGATGGACACGGGACTCCTCACCGCCTCCGGCGAGCGCCTGCCCCGCGACGCCTGTTTCGAACGGACCGAGAAGTTCGATGTCTGCCCCGCCGACATGAACGTCACCGACCGGTACACGGAGTTCCACCCGGTCTCGCACTACTGGCCGACACAGCTCATCGAAACGTCCCTCGTGCTGGCGCTCGCCGCCATCGCCCTCTACGCCGCCTTCCGGCTCGTGCGCGTCCGGCACGGCTGAGCCCTCGCGGGCGTCCTGCCGGGGCGCGTTGTCAGACCCATGGGCAAGGATCGTGCCCATGAAGAGCATCCACGCCGATGAGGCGCTGTCCGTCATGTCCGGCCGCGACGACTACGAGGCCGCCCTCGCCCGCCTGCGCGAGGTCTCCCTGGCGTACTACGGCGATGGTGACAGCCCGCTCGACGACGCCACGTACGACCGGCTCCGGCTCGCCGTGCTGTCCTGGGAGCAGGCACACCCGGACGAGGCCGCCGCGGATTCCCCCACCGGGCTCGTCGGGGACGGAGCCGCCCCGGTGGGGGACGTCGCGCACACCACGCGACTCCTCAGCCTCGACAACGTCTTCGACCCGGCGGGCCTCGTCGCCTGGGGAGCCTCCCTCCAGCGCCGTCTGGGACACGAACCCGTCGGCGGCTTCACCGTCGAGCCGAAGATGGACGGCGCGGCCGTCGCGGCCCGCTACCGGGCCGGGCGGCTCGAGCAGATCGTCACCCGCGGCAACGGCACCCACGGCGAGGACGTCAGCCACGTCATCGGCACGATCGAGGGCCTGCCCGAGCAGCTGCCCGTACCGGCCACGTTCGAGGTGCGCGGCGAGGTCCTGTTCACCCGGCAGCAGTTCGAGACCGCGAACGAGGTCCGCGCCGCGCACGGCGCGCAGGTGTTCGCCAACCCGCGCAACGGCACGGCCGGCACCCTGCGCGCGAAGGACCGCCCCTACCGGCTCGCGATGACGTTCTGGGCGTACGGAGCGGTCGAGCTCGACGGGGTCGCCTTCGCGCCCTCCGGGGCCACGCACGCCGAGGTCCTTTCCGCCATAGCCGAGGCGGGAGTGCGGACCACGGCCGACACCCCCGCCGGACTGCACGTGGTCGCGACCCTGGCCGAGGCGCAGCGCAAGGTCGACGAGATCGCCGCGCTCCGCCCCGAGCTGCCCTTCGGCATCGACGGCGTCGTGATCAAGGCGAACGACGCGGGGGAGCAGACCGCGGTCGGGTTCGGCAGCAGGTTCCCGTACTGGGCGATCGCCTTCAAACTCCCCGCCGTAGAGCGCCAGACCGTTCTGACGGACGTGATCTGGGAAGTGGGGCGCACCGGAGTGCTCGCCCCGACGGCCGTCCTCGAACCGGTGGACATCGACGGTTCCACGGTCACCCGGGCCACCCTCCACAACCCGGCCGACATCCGCCGCCGTGACCTCCACCTCGGGGACACGGTGACGGTCTACAAGGCGGGCGACATCATTCCCCGCGTCCAGGCCGCCGTCGTCGGACTGCGCCCGGACACCGCGCGGGAAGTGCCGCTGCCCACGACCTGCCCCAACTGCGGAGGGGAGATCGACAAGGGCCAGGAGCGGTGGCGCTGCGCGAAGGGAACCGCCTGCGCCCTGCCCGCACTGATCGAGTACGCCGCCGGACGCGACATGCTCGACATCGACGGCCTGGGCAAGACGTACGTCAACGCACTCATCGCGGCCGGCGCGGTCACGGACGTCGCGGACCTGTTCACCGTCACGGAGGAGCAGCTCACCGCGGCCTCCGGCAGCGCCAAGCGGGGAGCGAAGCTGGCCGAGCAGATCGCGGCCGCCAAGTCCCGCCCGCTCAGCCGCGTGTTCTGCGCCCTCGGCGTCCTCGGCACCGGGCGCAGCATGTCCCGTCGCATCGCCGCGCACTTCGGGACCATGGACGCGATCCGACGGGCCGACGCCGTGGCGATGAAGGAAGTCGAAGGCATCGGCGAGGAGAAGGCCCCGGTGATCGTGGAGCAGGTCGCCCTCCTGGCGCCGGTCATCGACAAGCTGGCCGCTGCCGGGGTCAACATGGAGGAGCCGCAGGAGCCGAAGACGACCGGCGGCGGCCCGCTGGCGGACACGATCGTCGTCGTCACCGGCAAGATGAGCGGCCCGCTGGAGAACCTGGGGCGCTCCGAGATGAACGCCCTGATCGAGAAGGCGGGCGGCAAGGCGGGCAGCAGCGTCAACTCCAAGACCACCTATCTGGTCTGCGCGCCGTCCGCGAGCGGCAAGCCGAGCTCCAAGGCCGTCAAGGCGGAGGAGCTGGGCGTCACGGTTCTCACCCCGGAGGCGTTCGCCGAACTCGTCGCCGACCACCTGGGCTGATCCGCCGGCTCACGACCCGCCCGGGGTCGGCTGACGACCCGCCCTGGGCGACGCGGCGGCCGGCCGCCGGACGGGTCACGAGCCGGACTCGTGCCCGGACCCCTCCGATGGGCTCAACGCGGCGAGTACGGTGCGGTGCGAGAGCCAACCGACCAACTGCCGCCCCTCCGCGTCCAGTACGGGAACTCCGTCCCCCTCGGAAGCGGCGAACTGGGCCAGCGCCTCCTGCAGGCTCTCCCCCTCGCGCACCCCCTTCGGCATGTCGAGCACCATGGCCACGCGCTCGTCGGCGGGCAGTCCCGCGCCGAGCGCCTCCGTGGCCACCACCGAACTCACCGTGCCCCGGTAGCCGCCGGTGGCGTCCACCACCGGCAGGCAGCCGCTGCCCGTCCGCAGCAGAAGACCGGCCGCCTCCCGCAGCGCCGTCCCGGGCGCCAGCACGGCGGGGGGAGCCGTCATCACCGCCGTGACCGCGATCGCGGCCGGCCCGGTGGCATCCAAGTCCACCCCTCTGCGCCGCAGTTTGGCGGTGTAGACCGTCTCGTCGCTCAGCGCCCGGCTGACCCCGGTGGCCACGGCGATCGCCGCCATCAGCGGCAGGATGATCCCGTAGTCGCCGGTGAGCTCGTACATGATGAGCACCGCCGTGATGGGGGCCCGCGCGGCGCCGGCGAACACGGACCCCATGGCGATGATCGCGTACGCGGTGGGCGACCCGGTCACGCCCGGTGCTACGTGGTGGAGACCCTGCCCGACGGCACTGCCCAGCATCGCGCCCACGAACAGGCTCGGCGCGAACACCCCACCGGATCCGCCGATGCCGATCGTGAGACTGCAGGCCAGGATCTTCCCGACCAACAGCACCAGCAGGAAACCGACCGCGTATCCGCCGCCCACGCCCTTCTCCAGGACCGGATAGCCCACCCCGTACATCTGCGGCAGAGCCAGCAGGAACGCCCCGAGCAGCACACCGCCCACCGCGGGTCGCAGCCACTCGGGGCCCCGCCACACCGCGTCGCACGCGTCCTCCACCAGATACAGCACCTTGGTGAACACCACCCCGACCACGCCTGCCAGCGCGCCCAGCAGGACGAAGAGCACGTACGAGGCGAGGTGTTCGACCTCCATCTGCGGCAGCCGCAGGAAGGTCTCGTCGCCCATGACGGAACGCGCGATCACGCTCGCGGTCACGGACGACAGCACCACCATGCCGAAGCGGGGTGCGGTGAAGTCCCGCAGGATCAGCTCCATCGCGAAGAAGACCCCTGCCAGCGGTGCGTTGAACGTCGCCGCGATGCCGCCCGCCGCGCCGCAGGCGACCAGCACCCGCAGGCGGTCCTCGCCCACCCGTACCCACATGCCCAGGCTCGATCCGAGCGCCGATCCGATCTGGACGATCGGCCCCTCCCGGCCCACCGAACCGCCGCCCCCGATGCACAGCGCGGACGCGATCGACTTCACCACGGCGACCCGCGGCGGGATCCGGCCGCCCTGCCGGGCGACGGCGAACATGACCTCCGGGACACCGTGACCACGCGCCTCCCGCGCGTACCGGTACACCAGGGCCCGTACAGGGCGCCGGCCACCACGGGCGCGAGGAGCACGAAGTACGGGCCCAGCCAGGGCACCAGCGGGTTGGGCTCACGTCCCACGTCCGAGTAGTCCGGATAGCCGGACAGCACCCGCGTGACGCCTTCGATGAGCAACCGGAACCCCACCGCCCCCAGCCCCGCGCCCACCCCCACCAGCACGGCCAGCGCGGCGAAACCTCCCTGGGTGCGGCGCAGGGCCCGCAGGAGGCGGCTCGGACCGGACGGGATCGTGAGTTTCGCACGCATGCTGCTCATGGTGGGCAGGCGAGAGAGCCATCCCGCTCCGGCACCGGACGCCGGGGCCGCCTCGTACCCGGATGGCCGTGCCGCCGGCCCGGGGCACACGCCGGCTCGAGTCCCGCCTCAGCCGGTGGGCGGTGTGGAACGGGCGTAGCGGTCGGCGAGGCGACGGAGGCTCCGCTCGATCACCGCCGTCGCCGGGGCGTGCACGACGACCCGCGCGTGACAGCGCCAGGCAGTACCGGCGCTGTCCCCAGTTCACCGCCCGGTACGGCTCCACCACACGGTGGGTGGGCGAGCCCGCCTGGTCCAGCTCCGGCCGCGTTCACCGCTGGGACGGATCCGGTCGCGGGTTCTCGACGTCGCCGCCCGAACCTTTTCCGCTCTCCTCGAAGTCCGCGTCCCGGGGCGCCTCTCCCCGCGCGGCGATCAGCGGTCCCAGCAGTCGCGTGCCCGGCCCCACCCGTCCTCCGGGGCCGGGAAGTTGCGTGGTGTCGGCCACTGTGAGCGGTTCCCGGCAGGCGTCGCACGCCACGACCGGCGTGGCGACGTGCCCGCAGGCGTCGTGGCGGATCCGGGAGGGCGGCCCCGCGGGTCCCGCGTACCACTTGTCACCCCAGGCCATGAGCGCCAGCAGGACGGGGTAGAGCTCCCGCCCCTTCTCCGTGGCCACGTACTCCTCGCGTGGCGGGGCGGCCTGGTACCGCTCGCGCGTCAGCACGCCCTCCTCGACCAGCCGGGCCAGCCGCGCGGCAAGGGTCTTGCGCGACAGGCCGAGGTCCTCCGCCAGCTCGTCGAAGCGTCGGATGCCGACGAGGACGTCACGCATGATCAGGGCCGTCCAGGCGTCGCCGAACAGGTCGGTCGCCCGGGCGATCGAGCACGCGACGTCGGAGAGCGGGGTGCGGGTCACGTTCCCAGCCTATCCGACAGGTTCCCTAAGGGAACCTGTCGATGCTAGGTTTACCAAGGGAACCTGACCCGCATCGTCGAGGGAGCCTGCCATGACCACCGTCCCGCGCATCGCACTCGACTCGACCGGACCCGCGGCCGTCGACGGCCGCCACATCCGGGCCCTGACCTTCCAATCCGTACGACTGGAGTACCTGCGGCAGGTGCTCTCGGAGCAGGGCCTCGCGGCAGCCGGCGGCCGGGCGCTCGTCGTCGGCAGCGGGCGCGGCCTCCTGGCCCGCGGGCTCGCCCGGCTCGGTTTCGAGGTCGTCGCAGCCGACCCGTCCCCCGCGGCGACGGCCCTCGCCCAGGAAGCGGACGACGGTCTCGGCGTCGCGTACCTGACGTCACCCGCGGAGGAACTCGACCTGCCGGACGGCTCATTCGACCTGGTGTACTGCGCCGACACCCTCGAGATCACCGAACGGCCGGACGCGGTCCTCGCGGAGGCGGCCCGCGTGCTGCGCCCCGGCGGGGCCTTCGTCTACGACACCGTGAACCGCACCCCCGTGTCCCGCCTCATCTACCTGGGCGCCTTCCAGACCTTCCCGGGCACACGGATCATGCCTCGCGGCCGCTACGCCGCACACCGGCTGCGCCGCCCGGCCGAGCTCGCCCGGGCCTTGGACCGGGTCGGGTTGTCCACGCGGGACGTCTCGGGGTTCAAGCCGCGCGACGTACGCAGTCTGGTGAGCGCGACACGCGGGCGCAGGCGAGGCACGTTGACCGACGAGCAGCTGCCGGAACTGGTCGACATGGTGCTCACCCCGGAGGGCAGCCCGGTGGTGACGTATCTGGGGTACGCGGTCCACCGGGCATGAACCCTCCCGACCCGCCCGCGGCCCCGGGGCCCACGGGTGGCGGGGCGCGCCGTCGGGGAGGATCGTGGATGGCAGCTCCGGCCACGCGCCCTCGGGGACGAGCCCATCGGGAGGAGCCATGCGCCGTCTACCGGCCGTGCTGTTGGCAGCGCTCGCGCTTGTCGCGGGTGGACTGGGCGCGCAGGCATCCGCCGCGCCCTCCGTGGCTGTCCCCCTGGGGACGACCGTCACCCTCACGGGTCAGAGATCCGGTGAGAAGGTCGACGTCACCGCCCTGAAAGTGGTCGACCCGGCGGCGTCGGCCGACGAGTTCTTCACGCCGGATCCGGGGAACCGATACATCTCGGTCCAGTTCCAGCTCAAGAACACCGGAACGGTCGCGTACAAGGACAGCCCGGTGAACGGCGCCACGCTCGTCGACACCGAGGGGCAGCAGTTCGACGCCGACGTCGTGGCGAAGACCACCGCCGGGCCGCGGTTGCCCGTTTCGCTGACCATCACGCCCGGCAACACCGCGCTGGGCTACCTGACCTTCCAACTGCCGGACCGTTCCAAGCCGGTCACCGTGCAGTTCGCCCTGAACAGCGGGTACGCCGACGACGTGGGCGAGTGGAAGATCAGTGGTGCGGTCGCGACGGGACCCCGCAACGACCCTCAGGGTTCGTAGAGCGCTCGGTCGGGTCCACGATCAGCACCTTCCGGCCATGCCGGGCATCCCGGCCTTGGCGAGCCCTGGGGGCACCTGTGACACAGATCCGGATTGCCACGTTCAACCTGGAGAACTTCGACGAGACCGCCGCGAACGAGCGTCCGACGCTGGGCGATCGCATCGCGTTGATGAGGCCACAGATCACGCGGCTGCGGGCGGACATCGCCTGTTTCCAGGAAGTCCACGGACAGGAGCGCCCCGGGCAGCCGCGTGACCTGCTCGCGCTCAAGGAGCTGCTCGCCGGCACCAACCTCGACGGCGCGCCCCTGGTCAGCACCAAGCCCGCCGGCAACGCGGTCTTCGACGTCCGCAACCTGGTCATCGCCACGCACCTGCCGGTCCTCAAGCACCAGCAGCTGAAGAACGACCTGGTCGCCGAGCCCCGCTACCAGCGCCTCACGGCCCAGCCTCCCGACCCGGGGCCGGTCCCGATCGGGATCGAGCGGCCGATCCTGCACGCGCAGATCGACATCGACCACGCGGCGCCCGGCCGCCTGTTGCACGTCATCAACGTGCACCTGAAATCCAAGATCCCCAGCGACATCCCCGGCCAGGTGATCAGCACCCGGAAGGGCGACATCTGGCTCACCGCCGACAGCTGGGCCGAAGGCAGCTTCCTGTCGTCCATGAAGCGCATGAGTCAGGCACTGGAAGTCAGGCGCCTCATCGACCAGATCCTCGACGACGATCCGGACGCGCGCGTCATCGTCACCGGCGACTTCAACGCCGAGCCCGAAGAAGTCCCGGTCCTGGCGATCTGCGGGAACATCGAGGACACCAGCAACGGGGACCTGGCCACCCGGGTCCTGGTCCCCATCGAGCACACCATCCCCAAAGAGGCCCGCTACACGCTCTTCCACCACGGCCGCGGCCAGATGATCGACCACATGCTCGTCACCCGCAACCTCCTGGCCCACTACCGCGGTTCGGAGATCCACAACGAGATCCTCCACGACGACTCCATCGCCTTCGCCACCGACATCAAGTACCCCGAGTCCGACCACGCCCCGGTCGTCGCGGGCTTCGACTTCGACTGACGCGACCACCGAGCTGCTCGGCCGGTCCCTGTTCGCCTATCGGACCAGGGCGAAGGTGGCGGCCGCGACGGCCCCGCCCACAGCGGCGCCCGCGAGCACCTGGGCAAGGGTGTGGTCCTTGAGCGCCACCCGGGACCAGCCGACGACGGCGACCACCGGGTAGGCGAGGAGCGCCCAGGGCCCGAAGGCCAAGGCGAGCATGGCCACGCTTCCCGAGGACACGGCCGCGTGCACGCTGATCTTCCAGGCGGGGGTCACGGCGAGGAGGGCGGCCAGGGTGACCAGCATGGCCGTGATCAGCGCGATCATCGTCCGGGGGGCGTCGAAGGCCCACATCAGGACGATGCCGGTGGCGACCGAGGCGATGATGAAGGTCATCACGATGATGCGCTGCTGCCTCTGGCCGACATGCCGGTCGGCCCAGCGGCCGCGGCGGATGCCGTACTTGATGAAGGCCAGAGGAATGACCGCGGCGAACAGGCAGCCGAGGAGGCCCCATCCGATCCCGGCGAGGCGGCCGGTGTGCCAGCCGATGAGAACGGTGTCGGCGATGATCCAGGTCTTGGGATCGAGCCCATCGGTGACCAGGCGTGCGGCCCGGGACTCGTCGGGCCGGGCGATCGTGGTGGTCATGCGGTGGCTTCCTGTCGGGTCGTGTGGAGGAAGTCGTCAGCCACGGGGGAGTGGTAGACCCGGGCGAGCTGGACGAGCCTTTCGACCTCGGTGGTGAAGTCGAGGTCGTCGATTCCGTCGGTGCGCGCCTCCTGCGCGCTGCCGACGGGCAAGGCGCCGAGGGCCTTGGCTTCGCGCGCCGCCCGAAGCCAGAGGGCCTCGGCGGCCGGGCTCGTCGCCGGGGCGAACCCCGCCTGCCGCGCGGCGGTCTGCGCCCGCTCGCGCAGCTCGCCGGTGGCGTACGGGTCGAGTGCCAGGGCAGCGTCGCGGATCTCGATCACCCGGCGGTACAGCCGCAGGCGCGGGCTGCGAAGGAGCCCGGTCTTGAGGACGATGTCGGGGGTGACCGCGGTCAGGTCCTGCCAGAGCGGCTGGAGCTGCCGGTGGTGACGGCCGTCCTGGATGGTGCGCCAGGCGACGCCGAACGCGGGGAGGCTGCTGCCCACGAGGATGAAGCCGATCGCGATGTACTTCACGGCATCGGTGACGTTGTCGACCCAGATGTCGCTGGAGCCGTCCGCGATGCCCGCGAGGCGGCTCGTCATGTATCCGGAGCGCAGGAGCGTGTAGAGGACGCCCACGGCGGTTCCGATGCCCATGAGACGTACGCCCGTGCGGAGCCAGCGGGCGCTGGCGTGCCGTGCGCTGCCCCAGAAGAGCCACGTGGCGTTGGCCATGGCGATGCCGAGGTAGACGACGAACACGAGGTAGTAGATCGTGGCCCAGCCGTTGCCGACGTTCTCCTCGTAGAAGTCGGTGACTTCGTGGGGACGCGGGACGAAGAAGGCGAAGAGCACCGCCATGACCCCCATCGCCGTGAGGGCGACGTAGTGGCGAAGCCGCAGCCGGCGACCGGTCTCCGGCCTGGCGATGGCCACGACGAAGTCGACGACGGCACCGGCCGCGATCACGCCCAGCCAGTGCTTGACGAGGGTGGACAGGTTGTTGACTCCCGCACGGTCGTCCAGTCCGTGCATCACCCCGGGCAGGCGGAGCGTCATGGAGAGGGTCAGGGCGGCGAAGGCCGCCCACAGAGCTCTCTGCTTGACGCTCCGGACGGCTGAGGGGAGGCGCCAGATCGTCACCGCCCAAAGCATGACCAAGACGGCTATTTCAAGGTGTTTCACTTCACGACCAGGTGTTTCGAACGGGGTGCCCGAGGGCGTCATGGAGGCGCACCAGACGGTCCTCGGCCTCACTGGAGGTCGACTGCGTCGCGTAGCGGCCGGCACGCTCGTGGATGAGCGTGGCCAGGGTCTCTGCCTGTCGCTCCTGCGGGCTGGCGAACTTGCTCCGCCCCATGAGGTGCGCCAGGCGGTCGATGTCGAGGCCGAGTTCCTCGTCGATCGATTCGGTCATGCGGGCCACGCTCCTGATCCGGGCCGCCTCGGAGCGGATGATCGAGGCCACGGGGAGATCGGGGCGGTCAAGACCGGACACGGCCCCCTGCGTGCGCGTCAGCAGGCGCTGGAAGTGCTCGGAGGCACGGGCGATCTCGTGTTCCGACGGTTGCTCCGATATGTCGAGCTCGGGGGCGACATGGCCGAGCAACATGTGGGAGATCTCGTGGAGAACGATCTGTACCTTCAGGATCTCGGCCGCGACGGCGTCGTAGAAGACGAGGTCGGCGACCTCCAGGCCGAGCCAGATCCCGCACGGCAGGGCAGGGTCGGGAGGTCCGTCGAGGGGCAGCAGGATCAATGGCCGGCCACGCTGCTCGGCTATGCCTTCGCAGAAGACCTCGAGGTCGAACGGCTGGGGGATGACGAGTCGGTCCGCGACGGCGGCGCACTCCGCATCGGCGCGTTTCCACCACCGCATGGTCGTCCTCCCCGGCCGTCGGCTCCCCCCGGCCTGAAGCTCAACCGCCCCATGCCGCTCGCTGATTTCGCTCTCGAACGCCTTGAGGGTAACCGGAACCGTCACGGGTGGCCGGGGTAGGGTGCATCGGCACACCGAAACATCTTGTTTGTGTGGGTCGTGTGACCGAATCGCGTCGTCTCACGATTCCTTGCGGCGCCGCCTGCGGGGATTCACATCCGGAAGCCCTTCGGCCTTTCGGAGCTGCTTGATCAGGCCGGTGACGGACTTCATGGACCCGGCGGACAGTCCGCTGAGGCGGAAGGCCGCGGCCTTGACGTCCTCGTCCTCCAGGACCTGGGCGAACTCGTCGGCCGCCGCGGCCTTGCTCATCTCCTCGCGGAGCCGCGTGATCCTCTCCTCGATCCGCTGCTCGATCGCTTCGGCGTTCTCGCCGTCGGCGAGGTATCCGACAGTGACCCCGAAGAAGTTGGCGATCGCTCGGATCGAGTCGATACCGGGGTTCGGATTGTTGTTCAAGCGGATCGTCTGGACCGTGCCGTGCGAGACGGAGGGGCCGGGCAGCTGCCTCGTGCCGTCGGCGATCTCTTGGTACGAGTACGGACCGCGGCCCGCCGGGTGGATCGTCTCGATCAAGAAGCCGAGGCGGTCGCCCATGGTGACTCGCCGGCCGGTGGGGGTTTCCTCACCCATCGCCGTCACTGCTCCTGTCTACTGCCGGATCTTGTAGTTCACTGCTGAACCACCACCCTCATTGTCTATCCACCTAGATGGATCTGACCACACAGTCCAACGAAGTACGTCTACCCCGCTAGCGGACATCCGCGAAAGTGACCCACGCCACGTCACCGAGTGATCCCTCCCGGAGGCACTTGACAGGGCACGGGTGGCGCAACGTATGTTCATTCAGCCATCTAGCCCACTAGATGATCGTGCGCTCAAGAGCTCGACCGTTCGCGTCTAGCTAGCTGAGCGCCGATGCTGCTGGGCGAGAAGGTACGGGGGAGGGGCCCCGCTGTCTGTCGCAGCGTCAGGCCTCTTCGGTGAGGCCGTTGTTCGGGGGGAATCGGGGGATCCTCCGAACAACGGGCCGCACCCCACATCAAACAAGCCGTCCGCCGAGAACTCGCCTCCCCGCCGCATTCGGCGGTCGGGTGCGGGGCCGTGCGGGCCCCGCATCCGGTCAACGTCTCCGTAGCCGCGGCAGCAGCAGCACCCCGGCGACCGCCAACACGCCGATACCCGAACCGGCCAGACCCGCCTTCAGGCCCGGCGGGACGTACGTGCAGGCGATCCGGTCAGCCCCGTGGCCGAGGGGTACACCCATCAACCCGTGGTGGGAAACCGGCGGCCGGGCGGCTCCACCGTCCACCGAGCAGGTCCAGCCCGGCGGCACGGTGGTGGCGACGACCGCGGTGCCGACGGAGCCCTTCGGGAGATCGGCGCTGACGGAGTGGCCGCCCGCCCGGACCCGCGTGGCGCCGGTCTCCCGCAACTGCCGTACGACCGCGTCGAAGGCCGGAACGTCCAGGCAGGCGAGCGCGTCGGCGGGCAGCACCTGAGCGTCGTCCCCGGTCCGGACGGTGAAGCCGAACCGGCCGTCCGCCGGGACCTCGCCCAGTTCCTTGAGCGGGGCGAGCCGCAGCGGCGGATCACCGTGGAACCCCTCCGGCGAACCCCCCGCGGTCACCTCGGCCCGCAGTGCGGGGGCGTGGAGGTAGGCACGTGCACCGGGGGCACACCGCGCGGTGAAGGTGTTTTCGCTGCCCGGGCCCGCACCCTCCGCCCGCCTCAACGGCCACCCCGCGGCGGTGCGGGCGGCGGCGCCCGGGCTCTCTGACGACAGCTCCGGCACGGTGTACACCCGTCCGCCCAGCGCCGCGTGCCGCTTGGCCCATACCGAGCCCGCGGGGGCGCCGTACGCCTGGTCGCTCCCCGGCGCGCGTACGGTGACCAGCGGCGGCGCGGGCATGGTGCGCAGCCGGACCTGGTCCGGGTCGGGGACATCGAGGGAGGCGCCGACGGCGAGCAGGGCGTTCAGCACCGGGTCGCGGACCGACCACAGGTGGCGCCCGCCCATCGCCTCGCCGAGGCCGAGCCCGCCGAGGCCGGTCGCGGTCTGCGGAGTCACGTAGCTGCTGTAGTACGAACCGCCCTGGGAGCCGAGCAGCATGGCGTCGTTGTTGGTGACGAAGACCTCGGCGCCGGCCACCGTACGGGTGTCCGGCCAGCCGCGCCGGCCGGCCAGCGCCTCGTGGGCCTCGATGCCCAGCCTGGTCATGGTCTGGGTCCGGGAGTGGCCGAGCCGGGTCGGGTCCTGCACCACGGTGACGGCGTAGACCGAGTAGGCGGTGGTGGTGAGGACGGCCGCGGCGAGCGAGGCGACGACCGCGACCCTGCCACGGCGGCGAAGACCGCGCGCGTACAGCAGGAGCAGCCCCGTGAAGCCGGCGCCGCCCGCGAGAGTGCCCGCCAGCGCGTGACGGCTCACCGGCTGCGCCTCGTACGTCAGGGCGATCAGCAGGCCGAGCAGCGCGGCGCCCCCGAGCAGGGCCCGGGACCGGGGCATGCGGGCGAGGCACACCCACGCGGCCATCACCAGCAGGCCGCTGAGTACGAAGGACTCCCGGAACGGCGCGCCGTGCGGCAGCGCGAACCCCTGCCAGAGCTTGGCGGTGGGAGTGAACACGAAGGACAGGGCGGTCAACACGATCACGAGGGACCAGGCCAGGCGCTCGCGCGCGGGGACCTTGGACTGGAACGGCAGGGCGAGCGCGAGCAGGAGGACCAGGGTGCCGACGAACACGTTCGGCGCGGTCGGGCTCGCGAGGCTCCCCGGCATGAACATCGCGAGGTAGTTCAGGAAGGGCGTGTGGACGCTGACGATGTACTTGTCGGTCGGCTGCGCCTGCGCGTTGGCGAGGCCGCACACCAGGATGACGGGGGCCGCCAGCAGCAGGCCGGTGACGGTCATGGTGGCGGCCCGCCACAGGACGCGGCCGCGGACGCGCCAGTCGACTTCGGCCGTCAGCAGCCGCAGGAGCAGGACGAGCGCGGCCGCCATGGTGGCCATGGCGGCGGTGTAGAAGTTGGCGAACCAGCAGAACGCGACGACCAGGCTGCCGAGCACCCAGCGGCGTTCGGTCAGACACCAGTCGGAGGCTATGCCGAGCAGCGGCAGGGCCACGAGACCCCACATCCACATGGGGACGACGGCACCCTCCGCGACGTTCCAGCCGCAGACGGCGTAGCCGACGGCGAGCAGGGCACGGAGCCAGGGCGAACCGGGGCGGAGCCTGCCGAGGAAGACCGTCATCAGGGCGGCCGCGAGGCCGGTGCTGAGCAGGCTGACCAGGAAGACCGCGAACTCGACGTGGCCGCGCGGGAAGAGGCCGGTCAGCCAGGAGAACGGATTGGTCAGATAGGTGAGGAAGTCGCCGAGGAACCCGACTCCGTAGCCGCTCTCCCAGTTGAAGAAGAGGTCGCCCTGCACGTCGCCGTGCTGGAAGTCCCACAGGTACGTGTGGAAGGGAACGTACTGGTGCCGCAGGTCGTTGTCGGCGCGCGGCGCCGGACCGAAGGGGAAGGTGCCGTGGGCGGCGAGTCCCGCGCAGTACGCGGTCATGGACAGCAGGGCCGCCATCAGCGAAGCGAGGGCCCCGCGCCGTCTGCCGGCGTCCCGTCCCGTGCCGCCGTGGATGAGATGTCCCCCTGCAGTGTTTCTGAAGGCAGGGGTGATGACGGTGGAACTCATGCGAAACGGACCCTCGTGTGATCAGGCGCCCGGCCAGGTCGGAGGGCCGCAGGTCCTTTGACCTTATGCAAACGTCCGATGAATTCGCCAGAGAATTCGAGTACTCGGCCCTTCCCGACCTGACGGCGGGGCGCGGCCGCGCTCTTGACAAGTAGTCATGTGCCTGACAGCACTGGCACTTGCACCACTCCCACGAACGGCACGACACCAACAAGGGGGCGATCAGCGCATGACCGAGCCTGAGAGCGCGGGATACGACTACGACGTCGTCATCAGCGGAGCGGGCCTCGCCGGCAGCGCTGCGGCGATCCTGCTCGCTCGACGCGGTGCCCGCGTCGCACTGTTGGAACGCCGCTCGGACCCCGAGGCGTACAAGGTGCTCTGCACCCACTCCCTCACGGCCAACGCCTATCCGGTGCTGGACGAACTCGGCCTGATCCCCGCCCTCGAGAAAGCGGGAGCCGTCCGCAACCAGGCGCGCTGGTACACGCGTTGGGGATGGATCGAGCCGCGGGCCGCGCCGGCGGGCCCCGAGCTGCCGTACGGGTACAACATTCGGCGCAGCACCCTCGACCCGCTCATCAGGGCCCGTGCGGCGGAGACCCCCGGCGTCGACCTGCTCCTCGGCCACCATGTCACCGGGCTGGTACGGGAAGCCGGGCGAACCTCGGGGGTGCGCGCGTCGACACCACAGGGCGAGCGCGAGATCCGGGCCCACCTGGTGGTCGGCGCCGACGGCAAGGACTCGGCCGTGGCGAAGTTCGCCGGGGTGCCCGCTCGGACGTACGAGAACACCCGGTTCGGCTACCTCGCGCACTTCCGCAACCTTCCCCTGCCCGGCGGGATCGCTCACGCCTGGTTCCTCGAGCCCGACCTGGCGTACGCGTTTCCGAACGACGACGGAGTGACGGTCCTTGCGGTGCTCCCGGACAAGAAGCGGCTGCCGGCCTTCCGGAAAGACCTGGAGGGCAGTTTCCTCGCATTCGTCCACGCCCTGCCCGAGGCCCCGGCCATCGACTCCGCCGAACGCATCACGAAGATCATCGGCACTGTCGACTACCCGCTGCACAGCCGCAAGCCGACCGCACCGGGCGTCGCGCTCATCGGCGACGCCGCCCTGACCGGCGACCCCCTGTGGGGAGTGGGATGCGGGTGGGCCCTGCAGTCCGCGCACTGGTTGACCGAGGCGGTCGCCTCGGCCGCAACCGGTCGCGGTGACCTCGACAGGTCGCTCGTGGCGTACGCACGCACACACCGGCGCCGGCTGCGAGGGCACCAGTACCTGGCCGTCGACTTTGCCAAGGCCCGCCCGTTCAATCCGATCGAGCGGCTGATGTTCTCGGCGGCAGCGCGCGATGAATCGCTGGCGCGGCACATGCATCTGTTCGCATCACGCCTGATCGGCCCGCTGCGATTCTTGAACCCCGTGGCACTGGCCAAGGCCTCGGTCGTCAACGTCAAGCATCGTGAGGAGACCGTGCCACCCGCGCACCTGTCACGCACAGAGCCCTGACCCCGGCGACCGCCCACACACACGGAAGCGTGACGGCCGAGAGCGAGCGGGCGCGGAAATTGCGAGACTGGGGCGGTGCGAGTACTCATCGTCACCGCGGGCTCCTGGGGCGATGTCGCCCCCTACACGGGGCTCGGGGTCCACCTGCGGGACGCCGGCGGCCACGACGTGGCCATCGCCACTCACGCCCGCTTCCGGGACGCGGTCACCGGCTGCGGGCTGGGCTTTCGTCCCCTACCCGTCGACCCCCGCGACGAACTGGCCTCCGCCACCGGCCAGGAGCTGGCCCGCGCGGTCAGCGCCCCCGTCGCCCTGGCCGCCGTCCTGCGCATGGCACGGCAGTTCATGCCCCGCTTCACCACGGGCATCGCCGACGCCGTGGGACAGGGCGCGGACGTGTTGCTGGCATCCACCCTCACCGATCCGATGTGCTGCACGCTCGGCGAGGCGCTGGGCATCCCCGTCCTGGGCGCGTACCTGCAGCCCATCACGCCCACCGGAGCCTTCCCGCCGCTGGTCACCGGCGTCCGCAGCCTCGGCCGATACGGCAACCGGCTCGCCGCCCACGCCATGTGGGCCGGCGCCGACCGCATCTTCGCCCCGGCCGTCAAGCAACTGCGGCGCGACCTCGGCCTCCCGGTCGGCCGCTTCGGCTTCGGCGGGCCGCTGAGCCTGCCGCGCGAGCGCACGGTGCTGCACGGCTTCAGCCGGTACGTCGTACCCCGCCCCGCCGACTGGCCCCCCGGGCACCGGGTCTGCGGGTACTGGTGGCCGGCGACGCCCCCCGGCTGGCAACCCGAGCCGCGCTTGCGGGAGTTCCTCGAAGCCGGCCCGCCACCGGTGTTCGCGGGCTTCGGCAGTTTCGTCGCCGCGGACGCGCAACGCCTCACCGATCTCCTCGTACGGGCGCTGCGCCGGGCCGGGGTCCGCGGCATCATCCAGTCGGGATGGTCCGGTCTGGCCGCCGAGGGAGACGACCTCCTCACCGTCGGGGAGGTCCCGCACGCCTGGCTCTTCCCCCGCACCGCCGCAGTGATCCACCACGCCGGCGCGGGCACCACCGCCGCGGGCCTGCGCGCGGGCGTGCCCGCCATTCCCGTACCGGTCCAACTCGACCAGCACTTCTGGGCCGCTCGCCTGACCGCCCTGGGCGTGGCACCCGGCCCCCTGCGCTACCAGCGCCTGACGGTCGAGGCCCTCACCGCGGCGATCCGCACCGCGACCACGGCCATCCCGCCGTCCCGCACCCGTTCCCTCGCCGCCGACCTCGCGCGGGAAGCCGGGGCCGAGGGGGTACTGGCCGCGCTGGACCGGCTCTGACGAACGGCACCTTCCCGGCGTCAGTCGTGCCGGGCCAGCTTGACGGCGGAGACGAGCAGGATCACGGCCAGCACGGGGATGAGCACCAGGTCCGAGAACACTCCGAGCAGCAATCCGCCCAGCACCGCACCGCCGACCGAACCCGCGATCATGACCAGGGTGAAGCGCAGGTTGGCGCCCAGCACCGCGAAGCTGCCGTCACGGCTGTAGCGGGCGAAGGCCACCAGCATGGTCGGCAGCGACACCAGCAGGGACATGCTTCCGGCCGACTTGATGTCGAGCCCGAACAGCAGCACGATCGTCGGGATCAGCAGCTCGCCCCCGGCCACGCCCATGATCGCCGCGACCACCCCGATGCCGAAGCCGGCCACCACTCCGATCGGCACCTGCGCCGCGAGGGGGAGGGCGAGGGCGCCCAGGGTGGTGGTGTGGGTGACCACCAGGGCCGCGGCCATGAGGACCATCAGGGCCGCCAGCACCTTGTAGAGGGTGGAGCTGCGCATCCGCACCGCCCACGACGCTCCGGCCCACGCACCCAGCAGACTCCCGGCCAGCAGGTTGACCGCGACGGGCCAGTGCGCGGCCACCTCGGAGGCGGGCACCGCCACCATGCGGGCGGGCAACGCCACCAGGACCACCACCAGGCTCATGGCCTTGTTCAGGATGACCGCCGCGAGCGCGGCGAACCCGAACATGCTGATCAGCAGCGGCAGGCGGAACTCGGCACCTCCCAGCCCGATCATCCCGCCGAGGACGCCGACGGCCGCACCCGTGCCGAACACCAGGGGCATCGAGCGCGTCGAGCGTGGGGGAACGAGGTCCCGGTCAATGGCCATGGTGGGCATCATCCCTGGTCAAGGGCCATGCACCCCATAGTGCGGCCGATCTTTGGGGAAAGACACCGGGCACCCGCCAGAGAAGTCGTTCAGACCTCTGAGCCCTTCGGAACCCTCGCGGGGGGCTTCACCGGAACCCCGGCCCGGCCGGATACGGTGGCGGACAGTCAGCGCCGACCGGGCCGTTGACCGGGAGCTTTACGTCGCCCGCTGCGCTTCGAGCGGCCCGAACGATGAGGAGGATCTGATGAGCGGGGCCGATGAGGGACGGCAGTGGCCGGACGAGGTCAGTGTCGACAACGCGAGGGCGACGCTGCTGCAGCTGCTCGCAGGGGCGGGGGTCCCGCCCGGTGACGCTCGGCACCTGATCGGGTTCCTGGAGGCCGGCGCGTTGGCTCTTGCGCACGAGGAGCTGAGCGGCGGCCGGAGCGCGCCGGGGGACAAGGGCGAGGCGTACGAGTCGGGCTGGCTCGACGGCGCCGGGGACCTCCTGGAAGAGCTCGGCGCCGTCGTCGAGCGAACCCTGCTCCGGGTCGTGGGGGCGGACGGAGGGCAGGGCCCTGCCGGAGAGCGCCCTCGGGCCGGGCGTATGGAGGTGGAACGGGCGCGGGTGGCGGTCACACCTCTGTACCTGTCGTTCACCGCGGCCTCGGAGCTGGATCCGGAAGTGACCGAAGAGGTGCTCAGGGCCGTCCTCGGCACGCTGAGCGCCCGGCAGCGGGTCGGATACGCCGGGCGGCTGACGGAGTTCGCCGCGGCCAACCGGGCCCGGCTGGAGCGGCTGTTCGCGGCGTTCGGACCGGGCAGCCCCATCAGGGTGCACGGCCGCTATTCGCTCCTCCACTCCGCCACGAGCATCGCCGTGTTGGAGCGGCTCGTCGCCGCACCGCAGGAGCTGCGCGAGGAGTGGGACGCCGCGGAACTGCCGCCCGCGTGGCTCGACGGGCTGACGACCGCCTGGAACGCCCCGGCCTGACCACCGCCCTCGGAGCGATCACCACAGCCCTGGCCAGGCTTGGTCTTCCGCACGGTCGAAGCGGGGAGGCCCGCCTCGACCGCGGCCCTTTCCGGTGGACAGGAACTCCCGAAAGACTCGTGCGGAGCGCGGGTTCTGCCCGCACTGCCACACGCCGTGCGGGCAGTAGTCGGTGATGCTGTGGTAGAGCGGCTTGTGCTCGGTGATCCATGCCAGCATGTGCCGCATGTAGTCGGGGTTGTCGCCGTTCCGAAACAGCCCCCATTCGGGGTACGAGATCCGCTTGCCGTGCGCCTTCGCGAAGTCGACCTGGTGCTGGAGTCCGTAGGGCTGGGCGACCTGCTCGTCGAACGTATCCCCGGGCGGCTGGTCGTAGCTGTCCATGCCGATGACGTCGACCACGTCGTCGCCGGGGTAGCACCTGGTCCAAGTGATCGCGTCACTGCCGCGGTTGGGGGCGAAGTCGAAACGGAACCGCTGCCCCTCCACGGAGCGCATGGCAGCCACGATGCGCCGCCAATACCTCTTCCAGCCCTCCGGGTCGGGCCGGCATCGGTGGCTGTAGTTGAAGCCGTTCATCTCCCAGCCGAGCACGATCACCGTGTCCGGCACGCCGAGGCCGACCAGACGCTCGGCCAGCCGCCGGAAGTGGTGGTCGTACTCCCCGTGCGCGCCGGAGCGGATCAGCTCGGCGACGCGGTCGTCGGGGAGGTCGGCTTCGTTGCGCTCCAGCATGGGCACGTTCAGGACGAACAGCCTGTCGGTTCTCGCCTTGCGCCAGCGTGCCCAACTCTGCAGGGAATCGGGTGCGCCCTCGATGTTCGACCAGGTGTCGCCGGGCAGATAGGTGTGCCCGGCGCGCAGTTCGGTACCCCCGAGCCAGCGCGAGAGTTCCTGCATCCTCTCGACGCCGGGCGTGCCGTAGTGGAGATAGGCGCCCACCGCGACCTCGGTCCCGGCGCCACGCCCGGAAGCCTCTCGCGGAGGCGCCGTGACGAGGGCGCCCCCGGTGGCGAGCAGGCCGGCAGCGACCGTGGTTGTGCAGGCGCCCACCAGCCGGCGACCTCGATGGGGCATGACGCCTCCACAAGCCTTGCGAACCGATGTGTCCGACACAGCGACGTTAGACATCTCATCCGACGTGTGGCCTGTCCGGTGTCCCGATGCTGGGCCATTCGCGGCGGCCGGCCGCCTTCGCTTGGCCCGACCAGGTGAAATCCACCGCCCTCCTCGGCGCGTCGGCGGCCCGGAGGAAAACCAGTGGAGCGGCGCCGCCGTGCGCCGTTACCGTGCTGCCGAATCAAGTCGTCAAGGCAAGGACGTGCCGTTGTACACCGTGTGAGACCCCCCGAGTGCTGAATCGTCGCGCGTCGCGCCTGTGCGCCGCGCTCCTTTTTGCTGCGGACTTCTCACTGGAACCGGTGTACTTCTGTGCTCAAAAACTGGGTGGTCGTGCCCACCTGCCTGCCGCTCGTCCTCCGTCGTTGCCACGCGTGCGCGTCCGAACGCTTCCGGGCGAGCGGAAAATTTCGCGTCAACGCGAACCACAAGCTCATCGACGCCTGGCTGCTCGTCCTCTGTACCGGTTGCGGGGACACCGCGAAGCTCACGGTCCTGGAGCGGATGAACGTGCGCTCCGTACGACCTGAGCTGCTGGACCGACTGCATGACAACGACCTTGGCCTGACAGCCGAGTTGCTCCGGGATCCGGTCCTGCGGCGCCGCAATCGCATCGCCCTCGACTGGGACAACGCCTGGCGCCTCGACACCGGCGGATCGGATCACCTGGACCGCGAGGTGATCGACGTCTCGGTCCGCTTCGCGGCGCGGATCCCCGTCCGGCCGGTGCGACTGATCGCCGAAGGTTGCGGTCTTTCGCGGGCCGAGGTCGAGAGACTGATCACGGAGGGGAATCTCGTTTCGGCAGTCCGGCTGAACGGCAAGCTCTCCGGCGACTTCACCTTCACGCTCAAGCGCTGAGCCCGCCTGGCACCAGGGCCTGTCCGGCAGGATCCGCCGGACAGGCCCTGGCCGCGCGGATCCGCCGGCGTCGGCTGGAGCGCGTGCCGTTGTTCCGGCACACGTTCCTGGGTCACCATCGGGAGATGTTCAAGTTGCTGCCGGGGACGGGTCTCGCGTTGCCACACAACGCCGGCGTTCTGCGGTTCGGCATGCCCGAGCGGGAGGCCCAGTGGGCCGTCGCGACTCTGGCGGATGTCCGCGAGACCTGGGTCTGCCAAACCGGTTGGGCCTTCACAGCGTGCCATGAAGGCCTGGAGCTGCTCGCTTACGGTGACTGCACGGACCGCCTGGGCCGCACCGACCACGACAGGGACGGACTCGCGGCCGTCCACCTCCGCAGGTGCGGGTTCACGCCGACCGGGCCGTCCGCCGTTCCCGTGGTTTTCCGGGACTTGGACCTGTTCGGGTACCCGGCGCCCGAGGTGCTGGCCGCCCTGGAGTCGAACCCGCACCCCACCGTGAGGCTGTCGCCGGCCCGACCTCCGACCGGCTACCTGCCGGGAGTGACCCTCTCGGCCGTGTAAGAGCCGCCCAGGCCCTGGCTCTTGGTGTGGCCACCCCGGCAACGGCCGGTTCCAGCGGGCACGTAGTCTCGCTGACCGTGACGTTGCGAAGACGGGTGTGGACTGCTGCCGCCTGGCGGCGATGGGCGAGGGGGGCTGCGGCGCCGTGGCACGATGCGGCCTTCCACGACGCCCATGACCTGGTGCGCGAGGGCCGGTTCGAGGAGGCCGAGGCGCGGGCACGGGCCGTCGTCGCGGCTCGCCAGGGCATCCGGGGTCGGGACCGGCGGCCGGTGACCGTCTGGCAAGCCGTGTACTGCGCCACCATGGCTGCGACGGCCCACGGGCGGGGCGCGACGGTGCTGGCCGAACAGGAAGCCCTGATCGAGGAACTGGAGCAGCTGGACGGCGCGAACCGATACCTGCTCCTGGCCGCCCGGCTGAACCGCGCGTGGGTGCTGATCGACGAACGGCGGCCCGCCGAGGCGGAGGTCGAGGCCCGGGTCGTCCTGCGGGCTCTGACGCGGCTCAAGCATCTGACCGAGGTGTGGCAACTGGAACTCTGCGCCCTGCACTGCCTGGGGGACGCGCTGTGCGCGCAGGACGAGTACGAGGAGGCGGAAGCGATCGCCCGCGGGAACCTGCCGCGGGCCGAGGAGCAACTGGCGACCCGTCTGCACCGACTGCTGATCAGTAGTCTGTCGGGGCAGGGACGCCACGAAGAAGCTCTGGCCGAGGCCCGCAGGACCTTCCCCGAGCCGCCTCCTTCCGCCAGTGGGGAGCTGGAGCTCGCCAAGGCCGTGGCGCTGCACGCCCTGGGCCGCGCGGGCGAGGCGGAGACGGAAGCCCTGCGGGCGCTGGCCGCCTGCGAGCGGTACCTGCATCCGGCGCACCGCCGCGTCGGCGAAGTCCACGCGCTGCTGGCCCGTATCGCATCCGCCTGACCCAGCCGCCGCACGGAGGCCGGGCCGGCCGGTGGCCAGGGGTCAGCGCAGGGATTTCCAGAAGTCGTACCGGTGCTCCTTGGCGAAGTCCACGGGACGGATGCCGCCGGGCCCCGAGGCGAGCGACCGTACATTCGGCGCCGCCGGGGTGGTGGGCTTCCAGTCGGCTTTGCCCGTGCGGGCGAAGCGGGTCCAGATGCGGATCATCTCGTGGGACAGGTCCTGCTGCGCCGGGGTGAGCGACTCGTAGGCGTCGAGCTCGAAGAGGTACGGGAGCTCGAACGTGTGCGCAGCCCCTACGTCGAACCCGGGCTTCCGGTACTGCCCATCCGAGTACCAGGGCACCTCGCCGTCCGCGAACTCGTAGGTGTACGTGGGCACGTGACGGGACAGAGCCCGACCCGTGTCGAGGGAGGGGCGGGCCCAGTTGGCGTCGGTCATGGCCGCCGCGAGGGCGAGGGCCGGCGAGTCGCCGTACGCGCTGATGGGGTACCGGGCGGCGACGGCGGGGGAGTGCTCCTTGAAGATGTCCCTCAGGTAGCGGTCGTAGTCGGCCCGGTCGAGCTGCGCGGTCGGGTCCTCGGTCATGCCCTTCTTCTCCAGTTCGAAGCCGTAGACCCGGCCCCGTTCCTCGTGACGGTTGATGCCCTGCAGCACCGGGACCTTGTTGAACCGGCCGTCGGTGAAGGCCTCCTCGGGGGTACGGGGCAGCAGCGTGCCGCCGTAGACGGGCCCGTACTCGGGGCCGCTGCCGAAGGGGTTCACGAGTCGGTCGACGGGGACGGTGCGCCAGTCCTCCCCGGCGGGATCCTGCTGGAGTGCCTTGACGGTGGTCTTGCCTTGCTCCAGGGCGTCCGCGCGCTCCAGCCGTCCCATGTCGGCCGTGCACGGGGCGCTCTGCAGGATGACCCTGTCGAAGAGACCGGCCGACGACGGGGCGACCAAGTGGGCGCACGTGCTGTAGCCGCCGGCGGACTGACCGAAGAGCGTGACGTTGTCCGGGTCACCGCCGAAGGCGGCGGCGTTGCGCCGCACCCAGCGCAGTGCCGCCTGCTGGTCGAGGAATCCGTGGTTCCCGGACTCGCCGAGCTGTTCCAGATCCGGATGGGCGAGATAACCAAGGGCCGCCAAACGGTAGTTGACCGTCATCACGACGACATCGCCCTCGGCGGCGAGCCGCCGGGCACCGTGCACGGCGCCGGAGCCGTCCGTGTGGTCGCCCCCGTGCAGATACACCATCACGGGCCGCGGCTTGGCCGCGGCGGCGCGCGGGGTGGTGACGTTGACGAAGAGGCAGTCCTCGTCGTCGGACCGGCTCCCGACCGGCGACACGGCACCGGTCTGGGGGCAGGCGGCACCCGGCTCGGTGGCGTTCCGGATGCCGCGCCACCTCTTGGCGGGCGCCGTGGGCGCCCAGCGGAGCCCGCCGGTCGGCGGGGCGGCGTAGGGGATGCCCTGGAAGCTGCGCACGGTGTCGGTCACCGTGCCTCGTACGACGCCCTTGTCGGTCCGTACCAGCGAGGGGTCGCCGTGCTCCGCCGCACCGGCGGGAGCGGCGATGGTGAGGGCGCCCAGGGTGAGAGCGCCGGCGATGGCTGCGTGTGCTGTCCGCTTCAACATGTAGACAAGCGTATGAAATTGGCGATCTTCCGAGCAGCCGGTCAACCACCGGCCGGGGGTGGGGTTATCCCCACCTCGGCCGCCGCGTGTCACCGTCGGGGGTGTCGGGGCCTGCCGGGACGATGAGTTTTCGGCGTGCGTCGGGTCTACACGTCCTGAGTGGCCCTTGAACCTGGATGGGAGCGGCATGAGCAACCACGGATCTGACAGCGAGGCCTTCGCCTCGGAGCCGGAACTCGTGAACCTGGACCCGGCGACGACAGCGGTAGTGCATGGCGTCGTCCCGATGGCCGGCCTGCGGGACTTCTTCGATGCTTCCTTCGGCGCCCTGGCACGGACCATCGACGCGCAGCGGATCGCCGTGCTGAGCCCCGCCTTCGGTCTCTACCACGGGTCGCCGGGAGAGACGCTGGACCTGGAGGTCGGATTCGTCACGGACGGGGCGGTGCGGCCGGAGGCCGGCGTCGAGGTCGGTTCGCTTCCCGGAGGGCGGATCGCACGGCTGACGCACTTCGGGTCGTTCGACGGCCTCGGGTCCTCCTGGGAACGGCTGCTCTCCTGGATGCGGGCCCAGGGGTTGTCCGCCGGAGAGGACAGGTGGGAGACCTACGTGACGCAGCCGTCCCCGGACATGGACCCGCGCGACCTGCGTACCGAACTCAACTGGCCGGTGGCGGACTGACAGGGAGGTGCCGCTGCGGGGCGCGGGGCCGGCCTTCCCGGATCGCGAAGTCAACCGCGCTGTTGGCGTTGGCTCTTGATCGAAGGGGCGGACGGTATGACATCGACCATGTTTCATATCGGCGGGGATCTGGGTGTTCGGCGGCTCGGGTTCGGAGCCATGCGGCTGCCGGCGGAGCAGGGGCCCGCCCGCGAGGCCTCTCTCGCGGTCGCCCGGCGGGCCGTCGAGCTGGGCGTCACGCTGATCGACACCGCCCACATGTATGGCTGGGGAGCCAACGAGGAGCTCCTGGCCGAGGCCTTGTACCCCTACGGGGACGGGCTGATCGTCACCACCAAGGTCGGTGTCTCGCGATCGGCATCCCCAGCCGGGTGGAAGCTCGATGCCCGGCCGGACGTCCTGCGCGTTCAGGTCGAACACGCCCTCCGGCGGCTGCGCGTCGAGCGGATCGAGCTGCTCCAGCTGCACCGCATCGATCCGGAGGTGCTCCTGGCGGATCAACTCGGTGCGCTGCGGGAGCTCCAGACGGAGGGCAAGGTCGGACGGATCGGACTGTCCGAGATCAGCGTCACGGAACTGGACCAGGCGCGGCAGATCGTCGACATCGCGAGCGTGCAGAATCGGTACAGCCTGCTCGACCGCGAGCACGAGCCGGTGCTCGCCGCGTGCGAAGCGGCGGGGATCGCGTTTCTGCCGTGGCGGCCGGTCGCGTCGGCGGCGTCGGACGCGTCGGGCGAGATCGCCGCCGTGGCGGCCGAACTCAACGCCACCCCGGCGCAGGTCTCGCTCGCGTGGCTCCTTCAGCACTCTCCGGTCATCCTCCCGATTCCGGGCACCGCTCGAATCGACCACCTGGAGGAGAATCTCGCTGCGACCCGTCTCCACCTGGACCCGGCCCGCCGAGACCGCCTCGACCGGTTGGCCGAGTAACCCTGCACGAGGAACAGCAATGAGGATCGGCCCCGCGAAGGGCGCGGTGCGGGCTCCCGGTAGCGCCGCCGAGACACCGCATCGAAGGAGGGCGTCCACTCGTGGACCTGGGCATCATCGGGCAGGCGGTCGGGCTGTTCGCCGTCACCAACATCGACGACATCCTGATCCTGGCCCTGTTCTTCGCCCGGGGCGCCGGGCACCGCAGCTCCACCCGTCGCATCGTGCTCGGCCAGTACCTGGGCTTCGCGGCGATCCTGACGGTGGCGGTGGCCGCCGCGTTCGGCGCCACGCTCCTGCCCGAGTCCGCCATCCCCTACCTCGGTCTGCTACCGCTCGCGGTGGGTCTCAAGGCGGCCCGGCAGGCCCCTTCGCCAACGGCGGCGACAACATCGGCGTCTACGTGCCGGTCTTCGCCACCCGACCGGTCATCGCCGAGGTTCTCGCCCGCTGGGGTCACGTCCTGCTGCCCCTGGTCCTGATCTCCATCGGCTTCCTCATCCTCATCGAGGGCGGCGCCTTCGGCCTGTGACTCGGCCGGAACAGGCGAACCCCCCGAGCGGTGATTCCTACGGGACGGGTGACTGGAGGCGGGCCCCGAGCGTGTCCAGCCCGTGCCGCAGGCGGCGGAAGTAGGTGGCGCGGCTGAGATGGAGCCCGCGGGCCACCTGGTGATGGGTGCCGGCCCGGCCGAAGTAGTACGCCTGCAGGATCCGGCCGGCCTCGGACTCGGCCTCGTCCGCGCTGAGCGCCAGGCCGTGCACCGCGTCGTACAGCCAGCCGCGCAGGCTTTCCACCGTCGGGGTCCGGGGGAGGGCGAGCAGCGGGCTCCGCGCCAGGAACTGCGGGTCCCGGATCCGGCTCAGGGTCTTGGCGAGGTGCGCGGTCACGTCCTGGACGGGACCCCCGGCGAGCCGTGCGAGCCAGCGCGGCAGGGCGTTGGGGGCGAAGTCGTTGCTGAAGACTTCGGGCGGGCGGCCGCAGCGGTAGACGTCCTCGCCGATTCCGCCGTGGTTGCGGAACTCCAGGCCGCCCAGCAGGGCCTGGTAGCCGGGGCTCGCCGTGGAGACGACCAGCCGCCCGGTGCCCACGGCCTGCCGGAGGATGTGGCGCAGCAGCTGGGCGTGCACGGCCGGGTCCGGGCAGTACGCCGCGCCGAGGAAGAGACCGCCGGCGGTGAGCTCGTCGCTGTGCTGCTGGAGCAGCGGCTCGGTCGAGCCCATGGTGCGCTCGCCGATCGGCAGCAGGCTCGCCAGGCCGACGGGCCTGCCGTCCGCGTCGCGGGCCAGGTGGAAGGCGGAGATGTCGTCGGCGGCCCAGCGCTCGGCCAGGCGGTCCGCCCGGCGCGGGTCGAACCCACTGGACACGGCCCACTCGCGCATCAGTCGACCGATGGCGCCGGCGTCCGTGTCCGCGGCCGTACGGAACAGAGATGAGCGCTCCGCCGCGGGGAAGAGCTCCTGCCGCAGCAGCGGATCGCCGGTCAGGAAGATCCCCTGCTCCACGAGCTCGCCCCGTTCGACAGGGTCCTCGGAACGGTCCAGCAGGGCGAGTCGATACCTGGCGGCGCGGGTCCGGACGGCCTCGTGGGCCTGTGGCTGCCGCCACCGGTAGGCGAGTTCGATCACGTGGCGGAACGGCTCGGCGAGCCCCAGTCCCAGCCGTCCCCGGGCGACGATGCTGAGTTCGGCCAGCGCCGTGAACAGCTCGGGGCCGCCGGACAGCAGCTTCTCGTCGGCGTTCCAGACGGTGGCGAGCAGCCGGAGCGTGTGGTGCGGGCGGCGGCCCGGGAGCTCCTTCCCGAGCCGTTCGAGGATCTCGGTGGCGACGTGGTCCGCCACCGCGCCCGTCGCGGACGGCGGTATCCCGGCCCGCAGCGCCCGGCCCACGGCCTGCGCGAGCAGCGGCAGGCCGCCGCCCAGCCGTACGGCGAGGTCGCGGCCCTCGGCGGTCTCCATCCCGGCGGTGAGCTCGTCGTCCGGCAGCGGCGGCACGGTCACGGTCACGGTCACGGCGCCCGAGTCCGCCCAACCGGCATCGGCGAGCACCGGGCGGCGGCTCACCACCAGGAGGTTCGCGGCCGCGCCCAACGCCTCGCGAACGGCCGCCAGCCTGCGGGGGCCCTCGGCGCTGTCGACCACCAACAGCCGGTCGACGGGGGCAGCCTGTGCCCGGCGCAGGGTGCCGACCGCTCGGGGCCGGTCCAGATCGACCGTCAGCGCCGGCTGCAGCGCCGCCGCGAGCCGCGACTTCCCGACGCCCAGGGGGCCCGCGAGGTTGACCAGCGGATGGGCGGCCACGGCCGCCCGCAATTCCTCCAGGACGGCCGCCCGTGACCCGCTGATTTCACTCATTCCACACCCGAACCCCTCATGATCTTCACCTCGGCAGCGGCAGGACGATACCCAGCCGACCGCTGGGGTGTCCGGCGATCACTCGGATTCCTTGTGTGCCAAGTGGGTTGAGACTCTCGTGAGACTGCCGCAAGTCGTTCCGGCGGTAGCGTCGTCCACGCCGAAAGCCGGGCGGGGACCGCTCCCCCCGGCGGTGTATTTGTCAGGTGCACCTCATTTCTCGGCTTTATCCGCCACTGGAAGGAACCAACGATGAAGTTGGCCCGCACGCTCGCGGCCGGCCTCACGGCCATGCTCGCGGCGCTGTTCGTGATGCCCTCCGGGGCCGCTGCCGCCGCCCTCCCGCAGTCCGGATCCACTCAGGCCGCCCTCACCGAGGTGCCCACCACCTCCAGGAGCTTCACCGGCGAGGGCTGGGGCCCCCTCAACATCGCCGAGCCCGCGGCGTACGACTCGGCCTACAGTCAGGCCGCGGCGGCGGGGTACCCGTCCCACCTGTGCAGGGTCACCCTGGGCCCGGAGCGCATCTTGATCTCAGATGGCTACTACCAGGTGCTGGTGAAGATCTCCTGCACCCCGCCGCCGCCCGAGGGATCCGGCCCGATCGTCGCCGTGCCCAACGGCAAGTGCGTGGACGTCAAGGACGGCAGCACGAAGGACGGGGCCCTGATCCAGCTGTACAAGTGCCACGGCGGCGCCAACCAGCTCTGGAAGCTCGAAGCCGACAAGACCGTCCGATCCATGGGGCGTTGTATGGACGTCCAGTACGCCAAGACCGAGAACGGCTCGGCCCTCGGCCTGAACAGCTGCCACGGCGCCGCCAACCAGCAGTTCGAGCTGCTGCCCGGCGGCAAGCTCCGCAGCGTCCACTCCGGCAAGTGCGTGGACGTGGTCAGCGCCTGGATCCTCACCCGCCTGGTCATCTGGGACTGCTCGGCGGACCGCCCCTACCAGCAGTGGCGCGGCGCGGCCCTCGGCCTCTGACCCCGTCGTCCCGCTGAGCACGGCCCCTGGCGACCCGCCAGGGGCCGTGCCGTCCGCGACGATGTGGCGCGCGGGGTCCGCGGGTCACGGCCGGTGCGGGTTGGACTCAGCGGGTGAAGTGGTCGGTCAGGACGGGGGCGAGGACCCTCGGGTCGACGTTGTGGTTCTGGCCCGGCAGGCACCGCAGTGTGTAGTTGGGCGCGTGGGAGCCCAGTTGCTTCGCTGCGTTGATCATGTACGCGTCTCCGCTGTCGCCGTGGGCGACGAGGACGGGCACGGTGACGGACTGCCAGCGGTCCCTGGGCAGCGGACGGCCCGACATGGTGTCGCGCATCAGTCGGGCGTCGTAGGGCAGGGTGTGGGCGGTGGCCTCCCAGGGGGCCCAGAACGGCATGTCGCGCATGCCCGGAACGGCATCCGCGGGCATGGCCAGGCCCGCGGTCAGGAAGTAGGTGAGGGCGCCCGTCGCATCACCGTGCGCCACGAGCTCCGTGATCCGCTCGACGTAGTCGCCCGGCAGCGGCGGACGGCTGTCGTCGACGATGAACGGCGGTTCGTACACGGCGAGTCGAGAAACGGCACTCCCACGGGCCACCGCCTCCAGCGCGAGCACCCCGCCGGAGGACATCCCGTACAGCAACACAGGGCCACCGCCTGCCTGTTCGATCACCGCGTCCAGGTCGTCGAGTTCCCGCTGGACCTCGAAAACGGCGTGGTCCCCGCTGTCGCCCCGGCCCCGGCGGTCATAGGTGATGACGGTGAACTCCCCGGCCAGCAGCGCGGCGAGCTCGGCGTGCCGGGCCCGGGTCATGAGTGTGCCTCCGACGAGGACGAGCAGGGGGCCCGTACCCTGCCGCTCGTAGGCGATCGGCGTGCCGTCGGACGAGAACGTGTATTCCATGCGAGATTCCCCCAACCGCGCAGGCATGTGCGCCGGATATGCGCTTTCGACCGGACTGTCATATCAACGATCATGAAGGCGGCGCAGAACCGTCCACACCTTGGCGCCGACGCCCGGGGCGGGTCCCCGGCCTGCTTCAGGCCGCCGCTTCTCCGTCGACGGGGACGTCCAGTCGTCCGGCCAGGGTGGTGAGGGTCGTCCCGAGGGGGAGCGCGACCCGGGTGACGGCATGCCGGTCGCCGCGCGTCGGGTCCCGGTTGACGATCAGTACGGGCTTCCCGGCCTGGGCCGCCTGGCGGACGAACCGCAGCCCGGACATCACTGTCAGTGAGGAGCCCAGGACCAGCAGCGAGGTCGCCCGCTCGACCAGTTCACGGCAGTGCTCGACCCGCCGCGGCGGAACGGCTTCGCCGAAGAACACCACGTCCGGTTTGAGGATGCCGTCACATACCGAGCAGGGCACCACGCGGAAGTCCCCGACCTGGTCGTCGGTGAGGTCGGCGTCACCGTCCGGGTTCAGCCCGGCGGCCACCGGTGCGAACCCCGCATTGGCCTCCGTGAGCCTCCGGGCGAGTTCACGGCGCGAGCTGAAGGCGCCGCAGGAAAGGCAGACGACGCGGGCCAGGCTTCCATGAAGCTCCACCACGCCGTCGCTGCCGGCGGTCTGGTGCAGGCCGTCGACGTTCTGCGTGATCACACCCGAGAGCAAGCCGTGCCGCGCGAACGCTGCCACGGCCCGGTGCCCGGCGTTGGGCCGGGCGCTGCCGAAGGTGCGCCAGCCGAGGTGACTGCGCGCCCAGTACCGGCGCCGGGCCTGAGCACTGGCGGTGAAGTCCTGGTAGGTCATCGGGGTGTGCCGACTCAGGCTGCCGCCCTTGCCCCGGTAATCGGGGATGCCCGACTCCGTGGACAGGCCCGCCCCGCTGAGCACCAGTACACCGCCGGCCCTCAGCGCATCGGCGACCGGCTCCGGATCCGTGCTGCCGGGCCGTAACTCCTCGGTGGGCGTCCAGCTCAGAGTGGGTCGCATGCGCATGCGACCAGCCTACGGAACCGGCGGGGCACCGGCACGGCACCGTCCGCGTCGACGGGACCCTCACGGGGCGAGGTCGACGCGCACGGTCTCCACCCAGGCCGGGGGCGCGGGCGGGTCATCCCCCACCAGCGCGGCGATCAGCCGGCAGGACGGTGTCTCGTCCGGCCACGGCGTGTACCCGTCGGTCAGCACGACCACGATGTTCGGCCGGTCGGGCAGGTCCAGCGCCGCGCTGATGCCGACCCGCATGTCCGTGCCCCCGCCGCCGGCCAGGGTCACCTCGCCGGCACTGCGCACCCGGGTCACCGCGTGCACGTCGGCGTCGCAGGCGAGCACGGCCACCCGGTTGCCGCCGACGCCCACCTCCCGCAGGACGCCGGTGACTTCGGCGAGCGCGGCCGCGAGGTCGTCGGGGCCCATCGACCCCGACGTGTCGATGACGATGGCCACCCGGGGCAGCGGCCTGCGCAGGCTGGGCAACACCACCCGGCCGCCGAGCGCGGGAGTGCGGCGCGAGGGGCGGCGGTACGTGTAGTCCACCGCGCCGGCGGCCCAGGCGGCGGCCTCGCGGACCGCTCCGGCCAGGGCTTGGCGCCAGTCGACGGAAGGCTCCAGCAGCTCCTCCGCCCACCGGGCCCAGCCCTCGGGGACCCGGCCCCGGGTGCGCTGCTGGGCCCGTACGGCCTGGGCGGTCTGCCGGCGCAGCGCATCCGCCTCCACCGGGCCGACCCGGGCGGGGCCACCGTCCTCGCCCAGCTCCCAGGGCGCGGGGGTGCCGTGCGCACCGGAACCGCAGTCCGGCCCGTGGGGCGTCGGGGGAATCGCCGGCAGGTAGGTCTCGAACAGCC
This sequence comes from Streptomyces sp. NPDC059874, assembly GCF_042731135.1. NCBI lineage: Bacteria > Bacillati > Actinomycetota > Actinomycetes > Kitasatosporales > Streptomycetaceae > Streptomyces > Streptomyces sp. NPDC059874. The sequence goes on along the minus strand of NZ_JBHWJY010000002.1, from coordinate 87,685 downwards.
CGCCCGTGGGCAGCCCGTAGAGCCTGGGCTCCATCCGCCCCTCGGGCAGCGCCAGCCCGTCGGCGAGCAGGTCGTCGTTGATCTCGCAGTCCTGGGCGATGTTGACCCGGACCGGATCACGCTGGTCGGCGGCGGGCAGGCGCTCGGCGCGGCCGTGGTGGTCGCGCAGCAGGTGCGCCACCTCGTGGATCCACACCCCGGCCAGTTCGACGACCGGGGTCGCCTCCACGAAGGCGGACGAGACGTAGCAGCGCCAATGCCGATCGACGCCCATGGTGCGCACCCCGTCCGAGGGGACCACGGTCAGGGCGTACAGCGCGGAAGCGAGGTACGGACGGGCCTCGGCCGCCTTGTAGCGGGCTGCCAGCAGCTTCGCGCGGTCCAGGTTCAGGTGCGGGCGCACGGCGACCCGGGCTCAGCCGCCGCCCGGCAGGGAGCCGGACAGCTGGAGCAGTTCCACGAAGGCGTCGATGCCGGCGGGCACCGGCCAGTCGAGGTCGCGCATCGCGGCGAGGTCGGCGGCGGCCCGGGCGGCGACGTCGGGCACGCCCGCGTCCACGGCCTTGGCCAGGACCGCCCAGCCCGCCTCCCAGCGCGGTCGGGTGAGCTCGCTCTGCACGGCGGCGACCACGGCGATGAGGAAGGCCAGCTGCCGGTCGCCGCGCTCGGGCAGGGCGAAGGCGTCCGGGTCGGCCAGCACCCGGTCCGGGTCGGGCAGGTCGAGGTGCTCGAGGTACGAGAGCAGTTCGATCCCGGCGGCTTCGCCCACGGCGCCGGTGAGCGCGGCGGCCAGCGCCTCCCGGCCCGTCGAGGCCGCGTACCCCGTGGCCAGCAGTCGCAGGGCCATCTCCCAGGTACGCGGGGAGGGCCAGCCGCGCCCGCGTCCGGCGGCCTCGGCCGGCATGTGGTGGACCAGGCCCGGCCGGGCGGTCAGGAAACCGGAGACGGCGCCGCGGGCCCGGGCGACCGACCCGGAGGCCTTGGCGGGATCGACGGCCGGAATCGCCACCTCGGGCCAGGTGCCGGCCATGCCGCGGGCCACGGTGCGCGGGTTGTGGGTCCAGTCGAGGTGGACGAAGCGGTTGGCGAGCGGCGGGCTGAGGTGCCAGCCGTCCGCGGCGCTGGCGGGCGGATTGGCCGCGGCGACGATCCGTACCGCCGGCGGGAGTTCGAGGCTGCCGACCCGGCGTTCCAGGACCACGCGCAGCAGGGCCGCCTGCACGGCCGGCGGGGCGGAGGACAGCTCGTCGAAGAACAGCAGGCCGTGGCCGGTGCGGGCGAGGCGCACCGCCCAGTCCGGCGGGGCCATGGGGACGCCGGTGGTCGCGGGGTCCTCGCCGACGATGGGCAGCCCGGCGAAGTCGGAGGGCTCGTGGACGCTCGCGATGACCGTCTCCAGCCGTACCCCGAGCGCGGCGGCGAGCTGCTCCATGCCGGCGGACTTGCCGATGCCGGGCTCACCCCACAGGAGGACGGGCTGGTTGGCCGTCACGGCCAGGGCCAACGCCTCCAGTTGGGGGTTGGTCGCGGGCTCGGTTCGGGTGGAGCTCAGCCGGGCGCCCAGGGCGTCGGCGGCGGCCAGGGCCCGGGCGGGCTGCGGCTGGGGCGCACTCATGCGTCGTCGTCCTCGTCCTCGTCGTCCTCGCGGTCCTCCATGTGCTCGTCGAACCAGTCGGCGCCGATGTCGGGGAACTCCTCGTCGACGCGGTCCCGCAGGAAGGTGAGGTCCGTGCGCTTGTAGCGGCGGATCTCCTGGGAGAGCGACAGTTCCATCTCGTCGATGACGTCGATCCGCGATCCGGCCGCCAGCAAGGCCCTGACGAGATCCGCCGAACCGCCCCAGTGCACCGCGGACAGCAACGGGGTGCGCTCCGCCTTGTCCCGTACCTCCAGGTCGAGTCCGGCCGCCAACAGCCGGGGCAGCAGCACGTCGTGGTCGAGCAGGTGGAGCGCGTGCAGCAGGCCGCGGCCCCGGGCGTCCCGGATCCGGGGGTCCACGCCCGCGTCCAGCAGCGCCACCACACCGGGGGTGTCGCCGTGCTGGACGCGCAGAAAGAACTCGTGCCGCTGGGCCTGGAGGGCACGCGGCAGCCGCCCCTCGCCCGTGGTCCACGTCTGCTGCACGGCGAAGCACCCCGACACCGCACCGCCGAACGCCCGCATGGCGCGCTCGCGTTGCTGCTCCTCGGGGGTGTGCGGCACGTCGAGTACGCCGCCTCGCGAGCGCACCTCGTGCCACCCGCCGCGGCAGCGCACCCGTACCGGCCCGCCCGTGTCGGGGCCGGGCGGGCCCGCGGCGGGTCCGGCGCCGGGGAACAGCGCGGCGGCCACCAGCGGGTGCAGCTCGCCCGGCGTGATCAGGCCGGTCCGCACCAGTTCGAGGTCGGGGAGCCGCTGCCAGGCATACCGGGGCAGGGGCGGGACGGCGAGCGCCTCGGCCTGTTCGATGATGCGCGCCCGGAGCCCGTCGGGACCGGCGTGTTCCAGCAGGAGGTACGAGCGCCAGTTGGCCGCGATCCGGTAGCGGTCGCCCGCTCCGGCGGCCACGAGCCGCGCCACCTCCGGCGCGAGCCGGGTGAGGTCGATCGGCATCCGTCCGAGGAAGGCTTTCGGGTCCACCGGGCGCTGGTACGGCTGTGCAGCGGGGACGGTCAGGTCGCACTCGATGCCCGCCGCCGCATAGGCCTCGACAACGTCCTCTCGGGCCCGCAGCCGGGCGATCCGCTCGGCGAGCCCGTCCGGGTCGGCGAAGCGCGCGCCCAGCTCGGACGCGCACCGGGAGTCCCAGAACGGCCGGACCGCGGTCCAGTCCTCCGAGGTGAAGCCGTGTCCCGTGTACAGGTTCCACTTCTTCGTGGCGACCGGCGCGCAGTGCAGGCGCAGCCGCTGCGAGCCCTCGGTCATGAGGGGCGTGGTCACCGACAGGGTCGGCCCGCCGGCACCCCCGTACGAGGCCAGCAGGATCCGCTCCGCGGGGGCGAGGGTGGTGCGGCCGCCCAGCAGCCGGGGCAGGTGCCAGCGCAGCAGGTCCGGGGCGAGGTGTCGCAGGTCCTCCGCCACGGCCTCGGCGACGGCGGTGCCGTAGCGGGCCTCGACCTCGGGCAGCTCGAAGCCGATGTCCACGGCGGCGGCCGCGCAGGCCGCCCGCCAGTCACCGGCCAGCCGGTGCGCGGTGGCCTGCTCGATCATCCAGCCGGGCACGGCGTAGCGGCGGATCCGCCGCCATGCCGGGCCGTCCTCCGGCCGGAAGCCGCCGAGCAGTTCGGCGTTCTCCACGCTCACCGGTACACGCTGCCGATGGCGCGCAGGTCCGGGTGGGCGGCCCGGGCGGGGCGGAGCCGTTCGGTGAAGGAGCGCTTCACGCGGCGGGGCAGGCCGGGGCCCAGGCCCACGTATTCCAGGGGGCTGTCGGCGGGCACCGCGGCGAGCAGGCTCTTCGCGCCGCGTCCGGTGAGGCCGGTGTGGCGCAGCTCCAGTCGCCGCAGGGGGCTGCCGGGGAGGGCGGCGGCCAGGGCGTACGCGCCTTCGTCGCCCGGGTCGTTGCCGGGGGCGCCGAGGCTGCGCTCGGACATGGTCCGGCCGAGGTCGAGGGCTTCGATGCCGCCGAGGGCCGCGGCCAGGGAGCGCGCGCCGGCGGCGCCGATGCCGTTGCCGCCGAGACCGAGGCGGACCGGGTGCGCCGAGGCGGCCGCGGCGGTGGCGAGGGCCGCGGCGCCCTCGTCGCCGAGGTGGTTGGCGGGGACGTACAGCTCGCGCACCCCGGCCTCCCGGATCAGGGCGGCGAGCAGCGGGGCGGCGTCGGGGCCGAGTCCGTTGCCCCCGAGGAAGAGCCGTTCCAGGGGCTGCTCGCGGGCCGGCAGGGCGTCGAGCAGGAGGCGTACGCCGTCGGCGCCGATCCCGGTGTTGACCAGGTCGAGGGTGCGCAGGGAGGTGTTGCGGCGCAGCAGCGCGGCCAGGGTGCGGGCGCCGTCCCCGAAGAGCGGGTTGCGCTTGAGCCAGAGGGCGCGGACGGTGGTGTCGTCGGCGAGGGCGCCGGCGAGGGCGCTCACCCCGTCGGGGCCGATCCGGTTGCAGCCGAGGTAGAGGGTGTGCAGCCCGTGGCCGGCGGTGAGGACCTCGGCCAGGGTGTGGGCGCCCGCGTCGCCGATGGCGTTGGTACCCAGGAGCAGGTGGGTGGCGTGCGCGGAGGCGGCCGCGGCCGGAAGCAGCCGGGCCGCGCCCGCCGGCCCGAGTCCCTGCTTGCAGAGGTCGACGCGTCCGTCGGCGCGCAGGGTGCCGAGGGGGAAGGTCTCGTCGGTGTCGACGGGCCGGTCCGCGGCGAGCCGGGCGAGCAGCGGGTCGAGGCCGGCCGGGTCGGCCGCCGGCAGGTCGGGGTGCTCGATCGCGGGGCACCGTACGGGTGTCGGCTGTGTCATCACCACTCCACCGGCTTCTCCGCCGGCGCCCGGCGTCCACCACGACTTGAGACGAGAACTGCAGAAGTAGACGCAAGACCGGTCGGATTCGAACCGACGTCCTCCAGCTCGATGCGTGGGCGCGACGACCTCTGCGCTACGGCCTTGCTGCCGGCGATCATACCCACCCGGCGGCCGGAAATCGATCACCAGTTTGGGGTGTGGATTCCCGACTGCCCTGATCGATCCATCCGTTGCCGTCCTGCACGGTTTTGCCCGGCCTCGGGGCGTTTCCAACTGGGTTGACCTGCACGGGATCTGGTCCCACCCGCAGGGGCGCTCTTGACCTCCGGTCGGCAGGAGCCCCGAGCGCGCTCCTGTCGTCGGCGCGCGGCCGTTCTCAATGCCCTTGCGCACGGCTGCTGTGCCGGATCATGTCCCGGTGGGGGTGTGAGGCATGGAGTTCGGGGTGGGGCTGCCGCGGTACGGGCGTCGGCCGGGCGTGCGGCGCTTCCCGCCGCAGTCGCGTCGGGAGAGGTGGAGGTCCCTGGGCTTGCTCTTCTTCGTCCGGTTCCTCGTCGCGCTGCCGGAAGACCCCATCGCGGCGTTCTCCGCCCTGTTCGAGCCGGCACGGAAGGCCTTGCGGCTCTTGGTGCGACTGTGGGCCGGGCCGGGCATGCGGGGAGGCTGGGACAGTGATGCGGGCCGACTCGTCCTGGCGGTGCATACGGCGTACTGGGTCAGGGATGCGCTGCGCGCGGAGGAGGCGGACTGCCTGCTCGTCGTGACCGACGGCAGGATCGCCGTGCGGGCCGCCTGGCAGGACGACTCGGAGGCGATCTCCTGCGCGCACGCGGGTGTGCGGGACACTCCGCGGCCGCGGCGGATGCGGCGGCGCGTGGACATCGTCTGTGCGGACGGCTCCTGGCTGACCGTCCGCGCGTGTCAGGCCGCCTCGGCCGACCGGATCCGCGCACTTCTGTCGGCCCGGGCGTAGGCGCGGCCGTCCGGCTGCGAAGATGGCTGTAGGCCTCACGTGCGCACGGCCGGGAGGTCGGGCGGGAGTGGGGTGGAGGGCGACATGGTCGAGGAGCTCTGGCAGGCGGGGGAGATGCCGTTCCGCGACGGGCTGTACCGTCCGGACGACACCGGCTTGGCACTGCATGTCGACGGTCCGGGGGCTTACCACCCGGATGCCGGGCAGCCGATTCCCTTCCGTATCGGAGAGCCGTTCGACGTGGCCCGGGCCATTGAGGAGTACGGCACAAACGAGGTGGACACCTATTTCGAGAGCCCGCTACCGGACGGATCCGGGTGGATGTCCGGCGGGGGCGGCGGGATGGGCAACATCGGCTACCTCGCCCGTCTCGACGCCGACAGCTCCTTGCGGTGGGTCGCTGCCATGTTCCACTCCAACCCGTTCGTCAGGGTGCGCTACGAAGGCACGAGTGCCGTCTTGACCAACGACTGGGGGAACCGGCTGATGCTTGACCTTGTGTGCCCTGCTCTTCGCTGACCCGCCCCTGCCCAGACCGGTGGATACTCCTCTCACTGTGCCGGGCGGCGGGAAACTCCTTTGGAGTGCCGCCCCTGCGCACATGAGAATCCGTCGTCATGGGAGCGGACATACACGGGTTCATCGAGTGTCGGGTCACGTACGGCACTCTCGACGAGGAGGATTCGAGCTACCGGACCGCCATCGACCTGGACATGCTTTACGGCGGAAGGAACTACGACGCCTTCGGCTGCCTATTCGGCGTCCGCAATTACGCCGGCTTCCGGCCGCTCGCCGAAGGGCGGGGGCTGCCGCCCGAGGTGACCGACGAGGTCCGGGACTACTACGAGGGCGCACCGGACCTCTATCACAGTGCGACCTGGATCGGGTGGGAGGAGCTGTCCGCCGTCGACTGGGACGAGCCCGCACTCACCCTCGGCGTCCGCGAGTACTGGTACAGCCCCGAGCGCGGCAGGTACCAGTCGGCGAGGACGCTCCAGAGCCTCGACGGCCACTCCGAGGGCGACGAGTGGATGCAGGAGGGCAAGATCATGCGGGCGTGCCGCATGACGCGCCGGGAGGCGGTGCGCGAGGACGGCGAGTGGGATCCGGTCTGGGCGGTCATGAAGGCCCTCGCCGACGTGCACGGTCCCGAATGCGTGCGGCTCGTCGTCTGGTTCGACAACTAGGCCGTATCAAACCCCTGCGTGCCGAACATGTGGGAGCGTCCCCCATCACCCCCGGTGGCCCGCCCGTGCGGTGGGTGTGTGGCGAGCCAGTGGCGTGCGATCTGTTCGCGCGTGGTGACCCATGCCCCGCCGCGCCGGGTGAGGTGTTTCAGGAAGCCGTCCAGCGCGCGAATGCGGCCGGGCCGGCCGATGATCCGGCTGTGCAGGCCGACGCTCATCATGCGCGGGCGGTCGGCGCCCTCGGCGTGGAGCGCGTCGAAGGTGTCGATGAGGTACGTGAGCATGTCATCGGCGGTCGTGAAGCCGTGGACGATCAGGAACTTGAAGTCGTTCGCGTCGAGGCTGTACGGCACCACGAGGTGCGGGCGGCCGTCTTCCTGAACGTAGTACGGAAGGTCGTCCGAATAGTCGTCGGAGTCGTAGAGGAATCCCCCCGCCTCGACCACGAGGCGCCGCGTGTTGGGGCTCGTACGGCCGGTGTACCAGCCGACGGGCCGGCGTCCGACGAGTCGCTCGATCGTCGCGACGGAGCGAGCGATGTCGGCGCGCTCGGCGTCCTCGGGCACGTGGCGGTAGTCGATCCAGCGCCAGCCGTGGCTCGCCACTTCCCAGCCGGCGTCGCCCATCGCCCGTGCCGCGTCCGGGTTGCGCTCGAGCGCCTGCCCCACGGCGTGGACGGTGAGCGGAGCACCGTGAGCCGTGAGCGTGCGATGGATGCGCCAGAACCCGGCCCGTGAGCCGTACGCGAACATCGACTCGACGTTCAGATCGCGCCCACCCACCACGGGCGGCGCGCCGACGAGCTCGTGAAGGTACGCCTCCGATGCCCGGTCGCCCTCGAGCACGTTCTGCTCGCCGCCCTCCTCGTAGTTGAGGACGAGGCTGACGGCCACCCGGGCGCCGCCGGGCCAGGCGGCACGCGGCGGCTCGGCGCCGTAACCGACGAGGTCACGCTGGTGCTCGGACACGGCCGCACCCTACCGCCGACAAGGTGCCGCGTCGGAAAGGCGGGGCCATGGCGCGTGCCGAGGCCGCACTCCTCGTCCCCCGGGGACCGCCCCTCAGGCGCCCGTACGGCCCCGCAAGCCGGCCAGGGTGTCCTCGAACCCGCGGGTCAGCGCAGCCAATCCGGCCTCGAAGGCCAGCTCGCGGAGGTCCGGCGGCGGGTTCAGCAGGGGTTCGAGCCCGGGCGGGGGCTCCGCGCCCGGCGGCAGTACGTCGTCCGGGGCGGCGAGGTCGAGGGCGGAGCCGATGAGGTAGTACTCGACGCAGCGCACGATCGGGAGCAGGCGCTCCTCCGGCCAGCCGGCTTCCCGTAGCACGGCGAACGCCTCCGCATAGGCCTGGAGGGCCGCGACGGAGCGCACCGGCCGGCCGACGAGCAGGGGTACGACGCGGGGGTGGGCGGCGAAGGCCGCTCGGTAGGAGCGCGCCCAGCTGTCCAGGGCGGCCGTCCAGGGGCGGATCCCGGGGGCGAGTTCCATCTCGGCGACGATGAGGTCCCGTATCCCGTCGATGATCTCGGCGCGGCCGGAGACGTGGTTGTACAGCGCCGGGCCCTTGACGCCCAGCCGGGCCGCGATCCGGGTGGTCGACAGGGCGTCGGCTCCCTCCTCGTCGACCAGCGCGAGCGCGGTCCGCATGATGGCCTCGCGCGTGACCAGCTGCCGCGATGGCCTGCCCATCCGTCGTCCCTTTCCTGTCCGTGCCCGCCACCCTCCGGCCCGTACCTCGCTTGGCCGGGACCAATCGGTGCTTCCCTGTGGGGCCTTGGCGGCGCCCGGAGCCTACGGTACTGTCCGCGCCATAAAATTACAGGCTCTAATTAGAGGGAGCGGGCGATGGAGTACGCCGAGTACCGCAGCCACGACGCCGTCGGGCTGGCTCAGCTGGTCGCCGCGGGCGAGGTCTCACCGTCCGAACTGCTCGAGGTCGCGATAGAGCGGGCCGAGGCCGTCAACGGCCGGCTGAACGCGATCGTCCGGCCGATGCACGAACTCGCCCGCGAGCGGGCGAAGGAGCCGCCGGCCGGGCCGTTCGCGGGAGTGCCGTTCCTGATCAAGGACCTGATGCAGGATTACGCAGGACTGCCGACCGGCAGCGGCAACCGGGCGCTGCGGCACCGTGCCGTCGAAGAGCACAGCGCCGTGGTGAGCCGGTGGCTGGACGCCGGGCTGGTCGTCTTCGGCAAGACCAACACGCCCGAGTTCGGCTCCAAGGGCATCACCGAACCCGAGGTGGACGGTCCGACGCGCAACCCCTGGGACCTGACCCGGACGCCCGGGGGATCCTCCGGAGGATCGGCGGCCGCCGTCGCGGCCGGCATCGTGCCGGTCGCGGGCGCCAACGACGGCGGTGGATCGATCCGCATCCCGGCCGCCTGCTGCGGGCTGTTCGGCCTCAAGCCCGGGCGCGGGGTGGTCCCGGCGGGCCCCAACGCCGCCGAGCACCTGGAGGGCGCCGCCACCGACGGTGTCCTCTCGCGCAGCGTGCGCGACTCGGCCGCGATGCTGGACGTGCTCACCGCGCAGGACGACCCGGGCGGCCCCTACCTGCACGCCCGCCCGAGCCTCCCCTACGCCGAACTCGCCCGCAGGGCACCGGAGCGGCTCCGCATCGGCTTCTCCACCCGCTCACCCGTCGACACGGACGTCCACCCCGACGCCGTCGCCGCCGTCGAGGACGCCGTCCGCCTGCTGGCCCACCTCGGCCACGACGTCGAGCCCGCCGAGCCCGACATCGACCAGCGCCGGCTCACCTTCGACTTCCTGGCCATGTGGTGCACCCAGGTGGCCTACACCGTGGACGAGATCCGCAAGCTGCCCGGTGTGAGCCCGGCCGACTTCGAGCTCGACACCCACCTGCTGGCAGCCGCCGGCCGGGCCCTCAAGGCGCCGGACTACTACGCCGCCCACCAGCGCTGGAACACGTACAGCCGTCAGCTCGCGTCCTTCCACAGCCGTTACGACCTCATGCTCACCCCGACGATCGCCCGGCCCGCCGTACGGATCGGTGAACTGGACACCCCCCGCCCGGTGCAGGCCGTGGCTCGCGTCCTCATGCGGCTCGGGCTGCTGGGCGCGCTGGCCGGAACGAAGGCATGGGAACAGGCGGTGATCGCGAACCTCGCCGCCACCCCCTACACCCAACTCGCCAACATCACGGGCCGCCCGGCGATGAGCGTCCCCACGTACCGCACCTCCGACGGCCTGCCCCTGGGCGTCCAGTTCGTCGGCCCGCTCGGCAGCGAGGCCACCCTCCTCGCCCTCGCGACCCAGATCGAGACCGAACGCCCTTGGGCCCACTTCGAACCCCCCGTCTGAGGACCCCACCACGACGGCCACCCGCACCGCCTCCAGGCAGGCGGCCGCGGCGTCCATGCGGCGTCTATGTCGACGCGTATGCGGCCTGGATGACGGCGAACGCGCGGTCGTCGACGCCGGACTTCCACAGGTTCGGGACGTAGGCGACGCTCATCCGGGTATCGAGGTCCGCAAGGACGAAGGAGCCTCCGTTGCCTCCCCAGTACGCGAGGCGGTGGCCCCGGACGGCGGGTCCGAACATGCCCGTGGAGAGGTCGTTGTTGAGGCAGTAGCCGTTGCCCCAGGTGAAGGGAAGGGACATCGCCACGTCCATGCCGGTGAAGGGCTTGTCCAGCACCCGCCGACAGCCGTCCTCCGACAGCAGCCGTACCCCGTTGACCTCGCCGCCGCAGGCCATGACGGACTGGATGAGCGCTCCCGCGCGGGCGTTGCCGTGCCCGTTGGCGCCCCCGACCTCGGCGCGGCGCCACCACGTGTTGTGGGTGATGTCGGGAGTGACGTACGGGTAGCGGGTGATCCTGATGCCGACGGGCGACACGCGCTCTGTCGGTGCCGACTCGTTGAGTGCGGGGACGGGGGTGCCCGGCGTCAGCAGCGAGACGCGGTCGTCGCACTCGGGGCCGGTGCCGATGTGGAAGTCGGCGTCGGGGCCCAGCGGGGCGCACACCTCCCGGGCGAGGAACCGGCCCAGGGTAAGGCCGGTGACGCGCTGGGTGAGCGCGTTGACCATGTGACCGGTGGTGAAGCAGTGGTAGGCGAGTACGGTGCCGGGGGCCCACCACGGTGCCTGGCGGGCCAGCAGGTCCGTCGACTTCTCCAGGTCGCACATGTCCTGCGGCGTGATCTCCTCGGTCCAGGCGGGCAGGCCGGAGGTGTGCTGGAGCACGTGCCTGACCGTGACGCCGTCCTTGCCGTTCTGGGCGAACGCCGGCCAGTAGCGGGCGACCGGGGCATCGAGATCGAGCAGGCCGCGGTCGATGAGGACGAGAGCGCACAGCCCCGTCATCGTCTTGGTGAACGAGTAGACGTTCGTAATGGTGTCGCGTTCCCATGGCCGGGTGCGGTGGGCGTCGGCGTAGCCGCCCCAGATGTCCACCACCGGCTTGCCGTCGACGAAGACGGCGACCGAAGCGCCGAGGTCGTTTCCGCTGTCGAGGGAGGCCGCGAGGACGTCGCGGACCGCGCCGAACCGTTCACTGTAGGTGCCGTGGATCTCAGCCATCGGGGGAAGGGCCTTCCTGATCAGTGGATTCGAAGGACGGCGCGGCGCGTTCGGGGGACGAGGCTCACCGAGGTGGACGCCGGCTGCGGGGGCGCACCCCCGCTACCTCGGCGAGTGGCCACGAGCAACCGCTGCGTCCTGTCCGTCGCCATGACGAGCGTGCGGCGCCGGCCCGCTACGCCGTCGATTGCCCGATGACCACTCTCGCCTACGCCCCGGCCGCTTGGCCGGAGCCGCGCGCGGGCATGAAAGGGAAGCCCCGTGGGGTGCGACGCGGTCGAGGCCAGGCGGGCCGTCGAGCAGTCCGGCAGGCCGCCGCGGACGCCTGGCACAGCATGGCCCCGGCCCTAACTCCCCTCGGCCCACCCGCCCGGCCAGGAGGTGTCAGCGGTCGCCCGATCCTCCGGGCGGACCCTGGCCCTGGGAGTCCGGCTTCCAGCCCTTGACGAGGAGCCCGAGCGGCACCTCGTCAAGGAACCGCCCATCACCCACGCCGACGAGCGCGGCACACCCTCGCGGACGAAGCCTTCGCGTTCGGCTGAGCGGAGCATCGCTGCGTGTCCGACAGCGTTACCGCGGTGCCGACCAGCGAATGATCAACTGACTGAGTTCGGGAGCCGACAGGCCGGTCATGAGGCGACGCAATGCAGTGGCGTGCTGATGAACCCGCTTGATGGTCGACCGCCGGGTCGGAGCAGAGCCGGGAACGTCCTGAGCGGGCCCACATCCGGCAGCAACATAGAGCTCGTCCAGCCAAGCCCTCCGTCCCCTGATGCCATCAGGTCCGACGGCGGCCACCCCCGTCGCGACCTGGGGCTCGCGGCCGTCGAACAGCCACACGTCCACGTCCAGCCCGGGACCGCGGAAGAGCAGGCCGTGCTCCGTCCGCTCCGGACCCGCGAAACCCGCCTCTTCGAGCAGAAACGAGAACGCTGCTTCGACCTCGGACCGGAACTCGTCCGGCAGATCCAACTCGCTGCCCATCACCCGATCATCCGCCCACCCCACCACCGACGGAAGGCCTCAACCCGGTGCTCGCCGTGGTTCGTGTTCGGGGTGTAGCGGCTGGGTCAGCGGAACTGCCGCCGGTGGGTGGGTAGTCGTCACCATACGGCGGCCCCGCGAGCGCACCTTCGATGCGGGTGCGGGTGATGGGGGCATTTGTTGGGCAGGGCCCGGGGGGTGTCAAGAGATTCTTGACACGGCGGCCATGTCAAGGTTTCCTTGACGCATGCCGATCTTGAACTCGAAGGTGTCCCACGAGGACGCCTCCTCCTCCGCCAAATCCCTCGCCGCCATGCTCCCGTTGATCGCGGTCCTGCCCGCGCTGACCTCGATGTTCGCCGACCGGTTCAGCACGGCCGGCTGGGTGGTGCTGGTCGTGGTGGAGCTCTCGCTCATCGCCGCCACGGGCGCACTGGCCGCTCGCGCCGCTGCTGCCCGTACGGCCGCGGGGCGGGCGGGTCGCGACGCGGAGGTGCTCGACTCGCTGGAGCCCCTCGCGGGCGAACGGCGATGAGCGGCGAGCCGCTGCTCGGCCCGCAGGAAACCGTCCGCATCCGGGAGGGAATCGCGGCCGCCGTCCTCGGCGCCCGCGAGGGACTGGCCGCATCGCTGGAGCACGATGCCGACGGGTACTTGCGACTCGTGGATGCCTCACGGGTCGGTGCCGAGGAGGCGAGCCGGCTGCTGCGCGAGGCCGTCCAGGGCGCCAGGGCGGCCGGGCACAGCTGGGACACCGTCGGCCGCGTCCTCGGAGTGAGCCGCCAGGCCGCCCAGCAGCGCTTCGCGGGCAAGGCCGAGGACATCGTGGCCTCCGAACCGCCCGCGGGGGGAGCGGACGCCGCCGAGCGCCGCGTCCTCAGCCCGTTGTCCGCCTTCAACGAGATGGCCGCTCTGGCGGAGGCCGGGCGCGAGGGCTGGCACCTGGTCGGGTACGGCGCGCTGTTCCACGAGGTGGAGGCGTCCGACCGCCCGTGGGAGCACTGCCGGGTGACGCTAGCCTCCGGCGGCCGGCACCGGCGGATGGAGGCGGAGGGCTGGATCCCCGTCGGTGCGGGCTGGTTCCCCTGGCGGTACTACAAGCGGCCGCTCGGGGCGGCTGAGGATCGCTGACCGGTGCGACCTGTGCAACCGTGGGTGCCCATCACCACTGCCCCATGACGCCAAGGAGCCACCCTGCGCGGCGTATCTGGCCGGCTCAAGGGATGATGACGACCTTGCCGCGTGTCCGGCCGGCTTGGCTGAGGCGGTGGACATCCGCGAGGTCGGCCAGGGGACGTGACTCGCTGATGTCGACGCTGAGCGTGGCGGCGTCGACGAGTTCCACGAGCGCTGCAAGATGGGCGACATCGTTGTGGGCGACCATGTGCATCGCGCTCACCCCGGCGTCGACAGACGGCTCGATCGGGGTTGCGATCGACACGATCCTCCCGCCCGGCCGCACCACAGCTGCCAGAGCCGCGGCGTCCGGCGGGCTGAGCGGGACCAGATTGAGCAGAGTGTCCACCGGCCGCCCGTCGAGCGCGGCGCTCACCGGCCCGGCGGTGTAGTCGATCACTTGGTCGGCCCCCTGCCGCAGGACCGCCTCGGTGCTCCGAGGGCCGGCCGTGGCGATCACCTCCGCCCCCGCGTGCTTGGCAAGCTGCGTGGCGAAGCCTCCGACGCCGCCGCCCGCGCCGTTGACCAGTACCCGCTGACCGGCGGCTACCTTCCCGTGTTCGAAGACCGCCTGCCAGGCCGTCAGGCCGGCCACGGGAAGGGCCGCGGCGTTCACGAGAGGGATGGACGCCGGCGCCGCGACCAGCACGGCGGCGGGCGCGCGGACGTACTCGGCAGCCGCACCCCCGCTGTCGAGCCGCCCGATGACCCGGTCGCCGATGGCGAAGCCCTCCGTCCCCGAGCCGATCTCGGTCACGGTTCCTGCGACGTCCCAGCCGAGCGTGTAGGGCAGGTTCACGGGGAAGAACGCCCGCAGCATTCCGGCGCGCAGAGCGGCCTCGGTGGGATTGAACGAGGTCGCCGCGACACGGACGAGTACTTCACCGAAGGCGGGTCGTGGACGCGGAACGCCCTCGTAGCGGATCACGGAGGTGTCGCCGTACTCGTGGATGCGCGCGGTCTTCATCATCGTCATGCCGCGAATCTACGACCGCACATGGAGACGATCCATGCGCCGGAGTGCCCAGTTCATGCGCGTGCGTCTCGCACCCGTACCCTCGGCACATGGATGTACTCAGCGACGTAGTCGCGGTGACGCGGACCGGCCTGCCCCGGTCGGCGCATGTGCGGTGGCATGCCCCGTGGGGACAGGAGTTCGCCTCCGTCCCCGGGTCGGCGGGCTTCCAGGTGATCCTGCAGGGCTCCTGCCGGCTCCTGCCTCCGAACGCGGAGCCCATCCAACTGGACGCGGGCGACGTGGTGTTCCTTCCCCACGGCAGCGGGCACACCCTGGCCGACAGTCCCGAAACCCTGGTGACGGCCCCTGCCTGCGCCCCCGACGACCGTGAGCCGTACGATGCCTACGCCTCGGACAGCGTCGACCGGAGCGGAGGCGGCGGTCCGGTCACCGTAGTGCTCTGCGGGGCCTACCGGCTCGACCCGTCCCGCACGCACCCGCTGCTGCTGACCCTCCCGGATCTGATCCACTTGCCGGCACGGTCGGGCGACCATCCCGAATTGCGCTCAGCCGTGGCACTCCTGGCCGCCGAATTGGAGACACCGCGCCTGGGCACGGACGCGGCCGTCCCGGCGCTCCTGGACACACTCCTGCTCTACATCCTGCGCATCTGGTTCAAAGAACAGCCCGCCCGAGGGGACACCACGGGATGGGCAGCCGCACTGAACGACCCGCCCGTCACCGCCGCCCTCCATGCCATTCACCGAGACCCGGCAGCACCGTGGACGGGGGCGAAACTCGCTGCGGAAGCCGGGCTGTCCCGGGCACGGTTCGCCAGACGCTTCGCCATGCTGATCGGCCAACCGCCCCTCGGCTACCTGACGTGGTGGCGGATGACCACGGCAGCGCGCCTGCTGCGGACATCGGAGGCACCGTTGAGATCGATCGCCCACCAAGTGGGCTACACATCCGAGTTCGCCTTCGCCAATGCGTTCAAACGCACGTACGGGACACCACCCGGCACGTACCGGCGGAAGAGCCGTGACGCTCTCGGGGCACGCGTGGAAGGATGAGCGCATGTGGTTACGACTGCCGTTCGGGGACGGGTTACGGTCCGAGCTGGGATCGCCCAGGCGCTCGCGCAGACTGGGCAGCAGCCCCCGCTCGCGCGTCTGGCGCGTCGAGTTGTCGGAGACAACGGCGGTGGTGAAGCAGATCGTCGACGGTCCTGACGCCGACGGGAGATTCGGCCGTGAGGTGGCCGCCCTGCGGCTCGCCGCCCGAGCTGAAATCCCCGTGGTACCCGCGTTGCTGGCGACCGACCCCGGCGAGCGGGTCTTGGTACTGGAGCACCTGGACCACCGACGCCCGGCCGGCGACTGGATCGTCGGCTATGCGGCCGCGTTGGCACGGCTGCACGCCACCGCGCGCCCGGAGGACCTCGGGGTGCTTCCCCGTTGGCAGGGACCGAACCAGGCCGATGTCGAGTCCTTCCTGGGGCTGGCCGGGGCCCTGGAGGTCCCCGTCACCTCTCGTGCGGCCGGCGAACTCGATGACCTCGTGAACCGGCTCGACCAGGCATCTGGGCATGCCCTGCTCCACGGGGATCCCTGCCCCGGCAATGATCTCCACACTGCCACGGGGATCAGATTCATCGACTTTGAGCAAGCGTCACTGGGCAGCGGCTTGATGGAACTCGCTTACCTGCGCATCGGATTTCCGACCTGCTGGTGTGTCACTTCGGCATCGGAGCCGCTGCTGCAACGGGCGGAGAGCGCATACCGCCAGGAGTGGCGCACCGCGACCGGCTCCGATGCCGGAGAAGGGCTCACCGACGCGTGCGCCGGCTGGCTGCTCCGCGGCGACGCGTTGGTTCAGCGGGCACATCGCGAAAGCACCGACCACCTCGCCAGGATTCCGCACGGGGACTGGAAGTGGGGCACCGCGTCCGCCCGCCAACGGCTCGTCCACCGGTTGGGAGTCGTTGGCCAGATGACGGCCGACCACACCTCTCTCAGCGGCGTGAGCAGGCTCAGCACCGCGATGCGCCAACGGATGCTCGCGCTCTGGCCCAGGGTTCAGCCCGTCCCGGCAAAGCGCCCATAGGGGTCGCCCGGCACCCCGAGGACGGGTGACGTGGACTCAGCCGAGGCGGGCCAGCAAGTGGGCGTCGAGGAAGCCCCGCTCGGAGGCCGGATCGTGGAGCAGCCGGGCGAACGTGACGAGCCCCGCCCCGGCCAGCACATCGGCGAACCGGTCCACCGGCCAGCTATAGGCGGGTGCCACCTTGTGGTCGAAGCGGACCGGCTCAGGTCCGTCGGTCGCGAAGAACGAGACCAGGAGCAGGCCCCCCGGTGCCAGGACACGCACCTGCTCGTCGAGCAGCGCGGGCAGTTCCCCGGGCGGGGTGTGGATCATCGAGTAGTGGGCCAGCACGCCGCCGAGCGTGCCGTCCTCGACCGGCAGGGCCTCCATCCGCGCCTCGTCGAACCGCAGCGCCGGATGGGCCCGCCGGGCATGGTCGACCATGCCCGGGGAAAGGTCGAGCCCGAAAGCCTCCAGCCCCAACTCGTGCAGCATGGACGTCAGATGTCCCGGCCCGCATCCGACGTCGGCTGCCCGCAGGTTCCCCGTCTCACGCACCAGCTCGGCGAAGGTGCCGATCATGTTCCGCGAGAACGGATGCGTCTCCAACCGATTGGAGAACATCGATGCGTACAGCTCGACGACCCCGTCGTAGGCCGCCCTGGTTGTGTCCTGGTGCTCCACCACGGGAAAGAAACTAACATCGGACCGCTGGTCCGGCGGTGGGGGATGGGGAGCTCCCTGACCTGCCAGGGCGGCAAGCGGCGGCCCGGCCGCCTCCGTTGTCATAGGCTCCGCGTACGGTCTGCGCATGGTTGATCAGAGACCCCCTTTGTCATCGGTGTGCGATTTCGCGACCTGGGAGCCCGTGCTGCGGCTCATGTTGGCCGACGACAGGGACCGGCGTGCTGCCCGGTCGGCCCGTGTCGCAGGACGCATCAGCCAATACGGCTGGAGCTTGGCCCACCTGGGGTCCATGTCGTCGACGGCGCGGAGCGCGGTGGAGGACATACAGAGGGCGCTCGCGCGCGGCAAAGTCCAGGAGATCGCATTCAGGGCGGAGGCCCGACCGGACGGAAGGACCACGCTCGGCCTGGTCTGGCCGAGCCCCGTCGTGGAACCGGCTGTCGGCTACCCGGACCTGGGGGTGTTGATCCTGGTCGACGGCTCCCTCGCCGAGCCCTGGCTCCGTCGTCCCGATCCGGTGCCCGGGGCGGTGCCGGCGCCATCGGCGGATCTGGAGTTGCTGGAGCGGACGCTGCGCGAGCGGTTGCCCGGCGCCATCGGCGCGACGGAGGAGGAAATCGCCGCCGCCGAAGCGCGCCTGGGTGTCACCCTGTCCGATGAGCTCAAGGTGCTCTACCGGGTGACACGGGTGGACTGGGGCGACGACTTCGAGGAGGCGGACCGCGCCGGCGAGGCCGTTGGCTGCGAGCTCTCCGGCCTGGAACACCTGTACAGCGTCGATGCGGCAGTGCGTCACCCCGGCTGGGACCTCGGCGCGACGCATGCGATCAGCACCGCACCCGATGCCGCGGTGCAGAGCCTGGCCGGCTCACCGGGCTGGATCGGCTTCGGGAGCAACGGCGGCGACGAGTTCGCGGTCGATCTGACTCCCGGCCCGGCAGGACACTTCGGGCAGATCATCCTGGTCGATCACGAGCAGAGCCTCGGTGCCCAGCTCGTGGCCGATTCCCTCACCGATTTCGTCCTGGGCCGGATGCGGGAGGAACGCCCCGACCGCCGCAGAGACAAGCTTCCCGCCGTGGCCAGGGTCGGCAGCGGACACCTTGAAACCATCCAGGCCGCCGCCCATCCCGCCCTGGAAGTCCTGTCCATCGACGCCCGGCACGGCGCACCGTTCAGCCTCGCGCCTGTCGCCGGACTGCCCCGCCTGCGCACCCTCACCGCCTTGCCCGGCACCCTGGCCGACCCCTTGGAGGTCGCCGGGCTCACCGGCCTGGAATTCCTGGAACTCGGCGCGCAGGAATGGCGCGTCCTCCTGGACGCCGGAGCCGTACCGCGCACCCTGAAGGCCGCAGCCATCAAGGTACGGGACCAGGACCACCTGCCCGTCGTGGCCATCGCCAACGAGATCCTGGCCCTCTGGGACCGCCCCCACATCACACAAACGCTCATCGAGGGAGACCTCGGCCCCGCGGTCTAGCCGGCGGCGCTGAGCAGCCGGGCGGGGTGCCTGCGTGGGTTCGCGGGTGACGAGCGCCGGCCATCTGACTCAGGGGGCTCGAGTGGCCGTATGCCACCTGGTCCGTCACGACCGGGAAGAGCTCGCACAGCGACGATGGCGCCCGGTGAGGCGTAACACATCGCGAGCGGCCCGGATACGAGCCTCAGTCTCATCAGCGGCCAGCCGATTCGGACTTGGGTGTGTCCCCGCCAGGCGTTGGTCGGGGTCGGGAAGGGAACCGGCGGTGTCGGACCGCGCTGGTAGCGTGCCGAGTCCGGCGAAAACGATCACGAAGGGACGGCGGCGGTGCAGGAAGTGACGCCCCACGAAGTCAGCGGTCAGAGCATGGCCCACGCACTCGAGGACATCAGAGGACGGGCTTTCGGGCAATGGCACTGGATGCAGTACGGCGGCATGTCCATGAATCGGCTGGGGGAGATGCGGGACGAGCTCCTCGACCACGCCGCCGCCCGCTCCGCGAACGACCTCACCCTCGACGGGCCGCTGCGCGACGTCCTGCACACGGCCGCGGAGTGCTCTCTGGGGCTGCTGAGCATCGGCTGCTTCCCCAACGGCGACCAAGAGATCCGCTTCCCGCTCATCGGCGAGATGCTCAGCAGTGACGACAAGGCGTTCGCGGACATCGTCGAGGAGGCCCCCACGGCCGCAACGTGGGTGGACACGTTCGCCATATGCCTCGTCAGCGGCCTGGTGTGGGAATGGCGGCGGGTGATCGGCGGCCTGCTGCGCGAGGACTACGCCCCTGCGATCCGTGACGGGGTGCCCTACTCGGACCACGAGTCCGTCTCCGACCCGGCGCACCTCGCCGAGATGGACGCACTGTGCGGCTACCTGGCCCTGTCGGCCGGGCACCTGCCGCGCGACTGGCCCACCGTGACGCTGTGCAAGCCGGATGCCGGTGAGCGTGCCGCGGCGGCCCGAAAGCTGGACGAGGCCGGCGCTTCGGCACCGGACCAGCGCCTCCTTCGCGTCCTCCTTGACGACGACCAGCCCGCCTTCGAACAGGCCCTGGTGGCCCGGCTCCTTGAACACCGCGACGCCGTGGGAGATGACCCCGCCCCCAGGACCCTGCTGCCGCTCGCCACTCTTGCCGTGGCCGCACTGGCGGTCCAGGTGCACGGCTGGGACCTCGGTGTCCGCTCAGGATACCTGCCGCCGGCCTTGCTCGGCTCTCCAGAGGCACTGGCCCTAGCGGCCGCCGCCGGGGGAAACGACCTGGGCAACCGGGCCGCAAGGTAAGCCGAGGCCCTTCCTGCCCCAAGTCCCAGCCGGAGATAGCCGGGCCCCTACATCGAACGCTCGGTCACGCACGCATGGTCCGGCGAAGTGCCCGGATTCGGGCCGGGCGAGATCAAATTCCCGGTGAAGCGGATCGACAGGAACAACAACGTCCTGCTCGCCGCTGCGCGGGGCGAGTGGTTCCCCTCGGTCACCTTTGCCGGGGTCGGCTTCCGCGACCACTTGCGGATGGCCATGATGAAGTTGACCGTCAACGAGTGGGAAGCGGTGTTCAAGCGACGGCGCCTGGCCGTGACCCGGCGGGGCCGCGCCCTGCGCATCAACGTCTGTGGGCGCGCCTACCGCTACCAGGTGCCGTAACCACGACCCGTTCGGAGTGGAGACACCCTCGGACGATTTCCGGCGTGGCGCAGGGGGACATCGACAACGTCGACATCTGAGCACCGAGTCTTGTCCGTGCTGCCTGGGCCGTCAGAGCTTCCGCAGGCAGAGCTTCATGTCGTCGAACGTCTCCACGCTGTACCTGGTGTTGGTCTCGGACCAGCCCGTGCCGGTGTCCGCGCAGCCCTTGGGTAACGACGACGTTCCGTCGAGACGGGCCAGCACCTCGAAGAAGGCGTCGGGGTAGAAGCGCCTCTCGTCTTCGGCGAAGGCCTTGCGGACCTTCATGAGGGCGCACGGCATGGTGTGCCACTTCTCCCGGGGGTCGACCTTTCCGTCGTGCACGGGGTACCACCGATGGGCGCAGTCACCGGCCCGGGCTTCGGCGATGTCCCCTTCGTACAGGGGACTGGCCACGCTGACGAGGCCCGCGATGAAGGCGAGTGCGAGGAGGACCCCGAAGGCGTCCAGCGCGAGGCGCAGCGGGCGGGGCCAAGGAGCCCGGGGAATGGTGGCCGTGGGCGTGCCGATGCCGGCGATCACCGCGCCGGTGCGGGCAGGCTTCCCGGCGGGTCGGTGGATGGTGTACAGAGTGCCCTTCTTCGGCGCGGTGATCACGATGTTCCCGCGGGGCGAGGCGACTTCGAGCAGCGGATCGTTCTTGGCGACCGTGTCGCCGACCTGCTTGAGCCAGCGGACGACGGTCGTCTTCTTCACTCCGCCCGTCTCGCCGGGAATCCAGGGCAGGACCACGGGCGAGTACCCCGCGACGGTGGCCTTGACCTTCGCGGGGAAGGTCCCGGGGTGGGGTGAGTGGGTGATCCGGTCCTCGGTGGGTGCCTGGTCGTCCACCAAGGTCGGCGGGTGGGGGACCACGGCAGTGGACAACTCGCCGGTCTTCAAGGCCTGCTCGGCGATCATCGCGGTGACGTCCGGCGGCAGCCAGTCCGTGGTGGGGCGGGCCTGCCCGGCGCAGTGCTCCAGGACCTCGGCGACGCCGGGGCGGCGGCCCGGGTCCTTGGAGAAGCAGGCCTCGATCAGCGGGGCGAGCTCCGCGGGGAGGCCGGTGAGGTCGGGTTCGTCGTGGACCACGCGGTAGACGATGGCCTCGGTGGGACCGTCACCGAACGGACCTCGGCCGGTGGCGGCGTACGCGAGTACTGCGGCGAGGCTGAACACGTCGCTCGCCGGGGTGATCGGGCGGCTTCGGATCTGCTCGGGGGACATGAACGCCGGGGTGCCGATCACGGTCGT
This sequence comes from Streptomyces sp. NPDC059874, assembly GCF_042731135.1. Classification (NCBI taxonomy): domain Bacteria; kingdom Bacillati; phylum Actinomycetota; class Actinomycetes; order Kitasatosporales; family Streptomycetaceae; genus Streptomyces; species Streptomyces sp. NPDC059874. The sequence continues at coordinate 66,276 of NZ_JBHWJY010000002.1, read as the reverse complement.
GTTGGTGAGGCTTGAGGTGGCGTCGAGGGCGCGGGCGATGCCGAAGTCGATGACGCGGGGGCCGTCCTCGGCGAGGATCACGTTGCCGGGCTTGAGGTCCCGGTGCACCAGTGCGCAGGCGTGGATGGCGGCCAGTCCCTCGGCGAGGCCGGCGCCGAGCACGGTTACCGTGCCGGCCGGCATCGGACCGTACCGGGCCACCGCCTCGCGCAGCGACGGGCCGGGGATGTACGAGGTGACCATCCACGGCGGGTCGGCCTCGGGGTCGGCGTCCACCACCTGCGCGGTGTAGAAGCCGCCGACGCGCCGCGCGGCCTCTACCTCCTGGGCGAACCGCCGCTTGAACTGCGGGTCCTCGGCGAGTTCCGACCGGACCAGTTTCACGGCCACCGTCCGCCCGCCGCGCGAGCGCCCGAGGAACACCTGCCCCATGCCACCGCTGCCCAGACGTGCGAGCAGGCGGTACGGTCCGACCTCCAACGGATCGCCGGCTGACAGCGGTTTCATCCCATCGTCCCCCGTTGGCACTGCGCACGTCACGTCCGGAACGAAGCCATGTTTTCAGCAACTGCGATCAAACAAAAGCGAACTGATGCATCGCCAGGGCGGATGCCGTGAAGGTACGCGCAAAGAATGAATTGAACGCGTTCAGCCCGGCTGGCAGAATGGATCCGCGCCGCCGGCGCCTGGTTGCCGGACGCCGCGTTCATTTCGCCGTGCCGCGAGGGGGGTTGGCCGTGGATCAGAAACGGTCGTACGGCCGGATGCTGCTGGTCTCGGTGCTGGTGGGCTGCCTGGAGGTCGCGCTCGCCGTCGTGGTGGTCCTCCTGTACGTCCGGACGCAGCCGCCGCCGGACACCCCGGTCGACCACGCCGCCCTGTTGGCGGGCCTGCTCTCCTTCGGTGTGATCGTCGGCGTGATCGCGTTCCTGCTGTCCCTGGTCTTCGTGCTGCCGGCTGTGGCACTGGCCGACCTGCTCGGGCGCCGGATCGGCGGCCGCGAAGCGTGGTGGTGGGTGCCGCTGACGGTGGCGGCCCTGGTGGCGCCGCCGATCGCGACCTTCGCGGCGTACAACCGCGTGGAGGCGCGGCCCGTGCTCGTCTTCTGGGCGGCGGCCACGGCCGCGCTCTCGGTGGGCGGCCTGGTTGCCCGGCCCCGACACCCGGGACTCATCCGGCAAGTGGCCCTGTGGGGCACGGCGGTGGTGGTGGGGACGGGCCTGCTCGGCGCACTCGGGCTCACCGCCGGCCTGCTGCCCGCGTACGAGCCGCCGGCGATCGGTCCGACCACCATGACCGGCACCTGGGTCGACCACACCAGCGGAACCCTGGTCTTCACGTCCGACGGCCGGGTCACGGCCTCCGGCGTCGGCGAGCACGCTCCCGACGACCACCCCAGCGGCCCGTCGCGGCGGTGTTCGGGCTCCGGCACCTGGTCATACGAGCCCGGGGGGGACGTCTGGACCCAGGAAGTCCGCATCAGCGTCTCAGGGTGTTCCTGGCCGGCATGGAGCGTCGGCGGCACCGACCGGAAGCCTTGGATCTACCAGCACGTCGGTCAGCCGGGCTCCGGAAAGACGTACGAGCTGCGGAAGGCCACCGACGGGTCCTGAGCAGCTGCGGTACAGGGCGGTCCGGCGGGCCGGTGGCGCGCCCGTGGTCCCGGGCGCAGGGCCCCATGTTGCCCCACCCGCAGGCCATGTCGACCGGGCCCTCCGCTCGTTGGGAATGGGTGTCGCGTCCACGCCGGCCTTCCCCCGAAGGCATTCCGCTCTCCGAAGGCTCCTCCTCGCCCCGCAAGCACTTCGTCGTCGCCGCCATGGGCTGCGCCGGGGGCATGGTCATGCTGGACCAGACGGTCGTCGCGGTCGCCCTCGACCCGGTGGCGCGGAGCCTGGACCTGTCCACGTTCGTCATGCACGCCGTGGTGCTCGTCTACAGCCTGGCGATGTCCGCGTTCACGCCGGTCGGAGCCATGGCCGCACGTCGGTTCGGTCTGCTGCGCACCTTCCAGTTCGGGACCGCGGTGTTCGTGGTCGCTTCCGGGCTCTGCGGCCTCGCGCCGGGCGGAGATGTCGCCGAGCCGTACATGCTCACGGCGAGGGCCGTGCAGGGCATGGGCGGCGCGCTGATGCTGCCGGTGGCCACCACGTTGATCGCGGACGTGTACGAGGAGCACGAACGCGGCCGGGCGCTCGCGGTCTACGCGGGCCTGGCCCAGGTCTTCTTCGTCCTGGGCCCCGTAGTGGGGGCCTTCCTCATCGAGTTCCTCGGATGGCGGTCGGTCTTCCTCGTCAACGTGCCTGTCGGCGCGTTGACGCTGTGGGTGATCGCCGAAGCACGCGTGCGCAAGGAGGCCGAAGGCGGCACGCTCACCGCAGGTCAGCCCCTCGCCGTGATCTTCTCGCTGGGCGTGCTCGTCCTCGGGCTCTACCAGTGCGGCGTCTGGGGCGTCACCGACCTCAGGACGCTCACCGCCCTCGTGACGGGCGCACTGGCGCTGGCCCTGGCCGTGCGGCTCGTCCTGCGATCGTCGCGGCCCCTCGTCGACCTGCGGCTGTTGCGCATCCGTCCGTACGCCGTGGAGGTGGCGATCACCTTCATGGTGCAGGCCGCGCAGCTGATCGTGATCGTGCACGGCACGCTGTTTCTGCGACAGGTCATGCACCTGTCGCTCCCGGCCACCGGCACTTCCCTGATTCCCCTGGTCGCAGGCTTGGCGACGGGTACCTTCCTGTCCGGGTACCTGCTGGACCACTTCCGGTCGATCCGGGTGCCCGCACTGATCGGCCTGGCGGTCGCCACGTTGGGTGCGGTGGCCTGGACGGTCGCGCTGCCGTCGCGAGAGTACCTCTGGCAGGTGCCCGGCATGATCCTCGCCGGGATGGGGATGGGCCTGCCGGTACCCGCCCTGAGTGCCGAGATGATGCGTGCGGTCCCCGCGGACAAGCGGAGCGACGCGTCCGTCGTCCGGCAGACGTTCCGTCAACTGGGCGGGGCGATCGGTCTGGCGAGCGCGGGAGCCGTCGTCCTGGGCATCAACGACGACGCGGCGGACGCGTCCGGCATCGTCAGTGCCGCGGCCACCCCCGGCGCCTTCGTGCTGGCGTGCTGTGTCCTGGGCATCGCACTGCTCCTCGCGGCCATGACGCTGCCGAAGGGCCGACCGGCCACCGCGCGCTGACCCCTGGGTCCAACCAACCCAACCCAACCCAACCCAGTCCAGTCCAGCCCAGCGCCCTCGCCGCGGTCGGCGGAGGCCCACTGGTGGGCGCGCGGGGAGCTGGGGCACCATCTTCCTGCTCGACCAGCGCTCTCGGCTCCACCTGCCCTGCCATCCCACCGTCACGGTCACCAGCAGGAGGAAGATCCCCGATGAAGATCCGCTCGGTCATCGCCGCACTGGTCCTCGTATTGGGTGTGCTCTTCACCCCCGGCGTCGGCATCCTCGGCGGCGCCACGGAAGCCCACGCGGCCACCAAGATCAGCCATGCGACGGCGACTTCGATGTTCCGCAGCTCCGGCATCACCTGGTCCTCGTCCGGTGGCTGTTCCGACCGCTACAACTCCACCTGTACGTCCTTCGAGCAGCTCAACCTCGCCACCGCCAAAGGCGCACAGACCCTCAAGAGCGCCAGCGGCTGCGCACTGAACATCACCGGGGGCACCGAGGTCGGCCACGCCGGCGGTACGTACTCGCACTGGAACGGCTACAAGCTCGACTTCAGCAAGTACACCTGTCTCGGCACGTACATCAAGAACACGTTCACCTACATCGGGCTGCGCGGCGACGGCGCGCCCCAGTGGAAGTCCGGTGCCGGCAACGTCTACGCCGACGAGGGCAGCCACTGGGACGTGACCTACTACAACTGCGGAGGCTGCTGATCAGGTCACTGCGGCCCGGCGCCGCGCCGTGAGGCATGCGGCCGACATGTCGTCGGCCGCCGCTGCCTGCCCCAGAGCCGGGCGGGCCGTTCCTTCGGGCGCCGCGGCCACCGTCCCGAAGTAACTATCTGGTTATTGACACCCTGGTGTCCGGTGCTCCAGACTCAAACTATCCAGTTAGTTACCACCCGCCCCCAGGGGAGCACCATGGAGATCCGCGCACTCGGCACGCAGGGACTGAAGGTCGGCGCCGAAGGCCTCGGCCTGATGGGCATGAGCGCCCACTACGGAGCCACCGACGAGACCGAGTCCCTCGCCACCATCGACCGCGCCCTCGAACTGGGGGTGACCCTGCTCGACACCGCCGAGGGCTACGGCCCCTTCATCAACGAACAGCTCCTCGGCAAGGCCCTCGCCGGCCGCCGCGACGCCGCCGTCGTCGCCACGAAGACCGGTGTCGAGTTCACCGACGAGGGCGACTTCCGGGGTCACAACGGCACCCCGGAGTACATCCACCGCGCCGCGGACCGCTCCCTGCGCCACCTCGGCACCGATCACATCGACCTGTACTACCTCCACCGAGTCGACCCGAACGTGCCGATCGAGGAGAGCGTCGGCGCCATGGCCGAGCTGGTCGCCGCCGGCAAGGTCGGCCACATCGGCATCAGCGAGGCCTCCGCGGCCACCATCGCCCGCGCCCACGCGGTCCACCCGCTGGCCGCCGTACAGACCGAGTACAGCCTCTTCGAGCGCGGCATCGAGCACGACGGCGTCCTGGACACGCTCCGCGAGCTCGGGATCGGCCTCGTGGCCTACTCGCCGCTCGGCCGCGGATTCCTCTCCGGCGCCGTGACCAGCCCGGACGACTTCGCCGCCGACGACTTCCGGCGTACGGACCCCCGCTTCCAGGGGGAGAACTTCGCCCGCAACCTGGCCGTCGTCGAGCGGGTCCGCCACCTCGCCGAGGAGAAGGGCGTCACGCCGTCCCAGCTCGCGCTGGCCTGGACCTTGCGCATGGGTGCCGTACCGATCCCGGGGACCAAGCGCCGCCGCTACCTGGAGGAGAACGTCGCCGCGACCGCGGTCACCCTCACCGACGCCGACCTCGCCTCCATCGACGCCGTCGCCCCGCACGGCGTGGTCGCGGGGGACCGCTACGCCCCCGAGCTCATGAAGTCGCTGAACGGCTGACCGCGGAGCGGCCGGGCATGGTGCCGCCGGCCCTGCTTCCGCCGGTCGGAATCGGCTCGGTGTCCCATAATGGGTGGATAGATGTGCAGGTGGAAGGGGACGACTCGTGCCATCGGTCCGGCCGGGGGACGAGAAGGCTCAGGCCCCCCTCCGGTCCGAGCCGGGAGCACTGCTCGAACACGTTCCGGTGGCCGTCTTCGGCCTGGACGACGAGAATCTGGTCTGCTTCTGGGGGCCCGGCGCGCAGCAGCTCTTCGGGTACGACTCCTCGGCAGTCCTGTCGAAGCCCGGCGCCCTCCTCTTCGCCGACGCGGTCGAGGGCAGCTCGGACTCGTGCGCCCTGTTGGTGGAGCGTGGCAGGACCCAGGGGTACTGGAGGGGCCGACTGACGGCAAGGCATCGCGACGGCAGGGCCTTCGCCTGCGGCTTTCGAGTCTTCGTCCTGACCGGCCCCGGAAAGCGGCCGGTGGTGATGGGTCTGGCGAGCTCCAGCGACGAGCTCGACCGGGTCAAGACCAACCTCGCCTTCCTCGACGCCCTCTTCGAGACCTGTCCCATCGGGCTGGTCATGCTCGACCCCGACCTCCGGTTCATCCACCTCAACCAGGCTCTCGCCGACATGGACGGCCTCGCCATCGAAGACCACCTCGGCCGGCACATGGACGAAGTCGTGATCACGGCCGACGACGGCGAGTACCAGCGCATGCTCCGCGGCGTTGCGGCGGGGGGAGCGCCGGTCGTGGGAGCGCTGGTGGGCATGCGGCCCCGCGGGCACCCCGACCGTGATCAAGTGCGGTCGGTGAGCTTCTTCCCCCTGAGCCAGGCGGTCGGCTCGAGCCCCGGGGTGGGCGGCCTGATGGTGGATGTGACGGACCGGGAACAGGCCATCCTGGAGGCCACGGCCGGCCGCCAACGTCTGGCGCTGCTGGATCGTGCCGCCGCTCGTATCGGCACCACCCTGGACGTGAACGTGACGGCGCAGGAACTGGTCGACGCGGTGATGCCCGACTTCTGCGACGGGGCGGTGGTCGAAGTCGTGGAATGGATGAACGAGGCGGAGGAGTTTGATCCGGCGCGGCCGCTGTTCACCCGCCGGATTGCCTCCGGAACGATCCTGCCGCCTCCGGCCACGGAACTCGTGAGCGGGGTGGAGACCGTACGCTACCCACCCGGCTCCGTCATCCACGACATGCTGCGCACCGGCCGTCCCATCTCCGCCGTGGTGGACGATGAGCTCGTGGCCCGGACGGTCGTCATCGAGGCGCGCGCCAGGCTCCTCGCCGGCAGCGGGTTGGGCTGCATCCTCGTCGCCCCGCTCGTGGCCAGGGGGACCGTCCAGGGAATCGCCATGTTCGGCCGGTCCGCGGAGCGGCCGGTGTTCACCCGAGACGACCTCAGTCTTGCCGGTGAGCTCTCCTCGCGCGCCGCGATCTGCCTGGACAACGCCCGTCTGTACAGCCGGGTCCAGGACATCTCGCTCACGCTCCAACGGGCGCTGCTGCCGAGCGCATTGGCGAGGAGCCGGTTCGTCGAGGTGGCTCACCGGTACCTGCCGGGCGGTCGTATCACCGAGGTCGGGGGCGACTGGTACGACGTGATCAACCTGCCCGGTGACCGGGTGGCTCTCGTGGTGGGCGACGTCATGGGGCACGGTGTGCCGGCCGCCGCGGCCATGGGCCGACTCCGTATCACCACCAAGGCCCTTGCCCGGCAGGACCTGCAGCCGGGCGACCTGCTCACCGAGCTCGACGAGTGCGCCCGCGAGGCCGGCATCGAACTGGCGACGTGCCTGTACATCGTGTACGACCCGGCGACGGGGATCGCGGCCATCGCCGGCGCCGGCCACCCCCCGCCCCTGGTCCTGCGGCCGGACGGCACGGTCGAAACGGTCGAGGCCGTGCAGGGAGTCCCGCTCGGCGTCGGCGACTTCCCGTTCGAGACGGCTGAGCTCGCGCTCCCCGACAACGCGGTCCTCGCCCTGTACACGGACGGCCTCGTCGAGGCCCGGGGCCGGGACATCGATGCCGGCCTGGAGGCATTGCGCATGGAACTCATGGAAACCTCTGGTCCGTTGGAGTCGATGGCGGACCGCGTTCTCGCGAAACTGCTGCCGCATCCACCGGCCGACGACACCGTGCTCGTCCTGGCCCGTGTCCACCGGGCCGCATCCCTCGACCGTGGGGATGAAGGGCAGGACGTGCGTCGCCCTCCTCAGTCTCCCGAGCGCGGTCGGCCTTGAGGCTGCCGAAGAGGCTGTCCGCTCGCCTGCTCGGCCAGGCCCGCGCCTGCTCGGCCCGGCCGCGCCGGCTGCCCACATCAGCCGAGGAATGACAGCCGTACGGTGCGCCGCGGGTTGTCCCCGTTGGTGTCCACCAGGACGACCGACTGCCAGGTACCCAAAGCGAGTTCGCCTCCGACCACCGGCAGCGTGGCGTGCGGCGGCACGAGCGCCGGAAGCACGTGGTCGCGGCCGTGGCCGGGGGAGCCGTGCCGGTGGCGCCAGCGGTCGTCGGCGGGCAGCAGCGTACGCAGGGCGTCCAGCAGGTCGTCGTCACTGCCCGCGCCCGTCTCGATGACGGCGAGCCCGGCCGTCGCGTGCGGGGTGAACACGTTGAGGAGCCCGTCGCGCCCTCGGGCGACGTCGCGGAGGAAGCGGGCGCAGGCAGCGGTCAGATCGTGCACGGTCTCCACGGAGCCGGTGGCGACGTCGATGGTCCGGGTGGTGAAGGTGTCGGTCATCCCTCCATCCTCGCGCGGCGCCCGCGACCGGCCGTCAGGCGCGCGGCGGCCACCGACCTCTGGCCGGCGTGCGCCGCGCCTCCCCGCGAGGGACCATGGAAACCGTGAAGGACAGCGGAGCCGCCGCTGGGGGCGCCTCCCGTGATGCTGTGGGTGGACACGGCCCGCCGGCCGCGACCGCGCCGGGGGAGACCGGCCGGAGGGGGAGGGTCTCCCACCAGAGGCTCGCCTTCGCAGCCATGATCTTCGCCGTCGCGATGGTCTTCGTGGACCAGACGGTCGTCAGCGTCGCCGCTCCCAGCATCGTCGAGGAACTCGGCCTCTCGTCCTCCGGAATGCAGCGGGTGGTCAACGTCTACCTGCTCGCGCTCGCCGCGTTCTTCGCACTCGGCGGGCGCCTGTCCGACATCTTCGGGCACCGACGGGTGGTGGTGGCGGGCACGCTCGTCTTCGTCGTCTCCTCCGTGCTGTGCGGATCGGTCCCGTCCGGAGACTTCGCCGAGAGCTGGCTGCTCATCTTCCGCGCCACCCAGGGGCTGGGCGCGGCCCTGGTGTTCCCCTCCGCCCTCGCCGTGGTCGTTTCCGTCTTCCCGGTCGACAAACGGGGCCGGGCGCTGGCCCTGTTCTATGTCCTCGCCGGGTGTCTCACCGCCCTCGGACCGCTGGTCGGCGGTTGGCTCACCGCCTGGACCTGGCGTGCCGTCTTCTGGATCAACCTCCCTGTCGCCGTCGTCGCACTCGTCCTGACCGCGCTGGCGCGCGTCCCTGACATCCGGCGGCGCGAACGGGTTGACGTGCCGGGTGCCGTGCTCGTCGCCACCGGCATGGGGCTGAACGTCTTCGGCATCCAGCGGGCATCCGTCTGGGGCTGGACCAACCCGACCACCTGGGCGTGCGTCATCGGCGGGCTCGTCGTCCTCGTCCTCTTCTGCGCCTACGAACTACGCACCGACGAACCGCTGATCAAGCTGCGCGTGTTCCGGGACCGGGCGTTCACGGCCGACAGCCTGGTCCTCTTCTTCACGATGCTGGCGTTCGTCCCCGTGATGTTCTTCGCCTCGGTCTACGCGCAGATCTCGCTGAGCGCGTCCCCCCACCAGGCCGCGCTCTACCTGCTGTACTTCTTCGTCGGTTTCGGCCTCGCGGCCCAGTGGGGCGGACGGATCCTCGACAAGCGCGGCGCCCGGCCCGCGATGAGGCTGGGTACGGCGATCGGCTGCGCGGGATTCGCCCTGTGGGCGGCGAAACTGACGGACCTGTCCGCCCACGACCAGTGGCCCTACGCCTGCCTGGCCGGGGCGGGCATCGGCCTGCTGCTCTCTCCGGCCTCCACCGACGCCGTGAACAGGGCGATCGGCGCCTCGTACGGGGAGGTGACCGGCATCATCCAGACCGTACGCAACTACGCGGGCGCCGTGGGCATGGCGGTCCTCGGCTCGGTCCTCACCCATGTCACGGCCGACCGGATCCTGCACACACTCACCGCGCGGGGGCTACCCGAGGGGGAAGCCGGCGGCGCCGCCCGCGGCATCGCAGAAGCGATCACCGGGCAGCCGGACGACCGTCGGCCCATCGGCGGCGGTCCGGCCGGCGAAGCGATGCGCGGCGCCCTCCAGGACGTCCGCATGGACTTCGCGGAGGCCAACCAGTGGGTCTTCTACGGCATGGCCATCGCACTCGGTGTGGCGCACCTGTGCACCTTGCTGCACCCGGGGACGCGGGTGACGGCCGAGGACACGGCGGCGGCGGAGGACACGGCGGCGGCGGAGGGGGCCAGGCAGGAGCGAACTCGCCACTGAGGACGCGCCGAACCGGCGCCGGACGGACGCCCGGGCCCACCGGTTCACGGGCCGGAGTTCCGGGACCTTCGCCGTACGGACAGTCCGATGACGGCGCCCGTGCAGATGATCCACACGACGCTGGGCCACGCCGAGGCGCGCTCGAGCACGCCCTGGACCCCGGGGGCCGGTCTGAGTGCCGTGAGCACCGCGAACACGACGGACGTCGCACCGCACGCGATGCCGGTGGCGCCCCAGTACGGCCGCTGCGCCTGCACGAGCGCGCTGCCCAGCAGCAGCACGCCCACGGCCCCGGCGAAGAAGCAGGTTCCGGCGGAAAGGAGGTGCATCGCGGGGCGGAGGTTGTAGGGGTTGCAGCCGGTGGACACGAGCCCCAGTCCACTGACGGCCAGTACGCCGAACGTCAGGTTCCTGAGGCGGTCCGGTGGAAAGAGCGAGGAGTTGAGCAGCGCGCCCAACGAGAGGCACAGCCCCCCGACGATCCAGGCGATGTCGGCGGCCTCGTGCCAGGGAGAGCAGAAGCGGAACCCCCCGATGCGACCGCACCGCGTCACTCCGAGCGCGGAGATGATGTGCTGCACCAGGTTCTGACTCGAAGCCCGAGGAAGGACGATGAGGTTGTTGACCACGAAGATCTGGATCAAAGAAGCCCAGAGCAAGGCCCCGATCACCAGTCTCCTCGAAGCGGTGAAGGTGAGTTGGCGCATGTGATGGTGTCCGATCCGCTGGGGAGTTCGGCGCCGGGATCGGGGGTCGCGCGGAGGTCGAAACGGTGGGGGCGAGGTGGCGGAGCGACCGCCGGCTCGGCCTACGGGATGGTCGTGGAGCCGTCCGATGGACGGCTCCACACTATGTCTTCTCGGAGCCGTCCGCGGATCACCTCGTCCCGGCGAGTCCCGCCGCGTACTGATCGGCTCTCAGTCCCCGCTGATCTCGGAGGGAGGGAGTGCGGCGAGTGCCCGCAGGGCGTTCAGGAAGCCGCGTCGATCTTCCTCCGGCAGACGAGCCAGCAGCCGTTCCTCGCGCTGTCGGATCGCCGACTGGACCGCGTCGCGCACCCGGCGCCCGGCGGGGGTGAGGGAGAGCACGCGCGCCCGCCGGTCCGCCGGATCGGGCTGCCGCCGGATCAGCCCGCGTTCTTCCAGGTCGTCGAGGACGCCGATGATCCGCGTCTTGTCGGCACCGATGTCCCGCGCCAACGCGGCTTGCGTCCGCACCGGTTCGTCGGCGAGCCCGAGCAGCACCGAGTACGCCCACATGGCCAGCCCGTGTTCGCGGAGCACCGGCAACTCGGCGGCGACCAGCGCGCGCCCCAGAGGGACGATCATCGCCGCCAGGTCGGGGCGCCCTTCGGGTGCGCTGTTCCCAGTGTTCCCAGTGTTCCCAGTGTTCCCAGTCATGGAGAAGAAGATACTCGTTGACCTATGATGCGCTCCTGCTTATCGTAAGCGCATGCATACGAACTTGGTGACCATCAAGGCTTTCAATGACCGTGCGGTACGCGAGAGCATCGCCGTGGTCCGCCGGGTGAACGTGGAGGACCTCACCCGTCCCACCCCCTGCTCGGCCTGGAACCTGGGCGAGTTGCTCGCGCACATGACGGCCCAGCACCGGGGATTCGCGGCGGCGGCGAGGGCCGACGGCGGCAGCCTGACGCACTGGAAGGCCGAGGTGCCGGGGCCGGATGCCGTGGGGCGATACCTCGCCTCCGCGGAAGCGGTCCTGGCCGCATTTGCCGAAGTCGGCTCAGAAGAGCAGGAGTTCGCCCTCCCCGAATTCGGAGCAGGCGCGGTCTTCCCGGCGATCCGGGCCATCGCATTCCACTTCCTCGACTACGTGGTCCACGCCTGGGACGTCGCCCGCGCCCTCGACCTGCCCTTCGCCCTGGACCCCGACATCCTCGATGCCGCCCTCCCCATCGCGCTGGCCGTCCCCGACGGCGCCCAACGCACGCAGTCGGGCGCCGCCTTCGCTCCGAGCCTCGCCGAGCCCAACGGCTCCGACGCCCTGAGCCGGATCCTCACGCACTTGGGCCGCTCCCTCTCATAAGGGCCTGTCCACGGCCCGGCCCCGCTGGAGCCGATGTGATCGCCCGGCTCGAACCCGTCCGGGGCGAAGCACTAGCCGGCCGCGCGGAGGCGGGTCGCGGCGGCCTCGGCCTCTCGTACGACGCGGTCCGTGTCGATGTCGACCAGCCGGCCGCCGAGCTTCAGCGCCCGCCCGTCCACGAACACGGCGTCGATGTTCTCGGGCCGCCCGTTGAAGACGATCTGGCCGACCCAGTCGAAGCGCGGTGCGAAGTTCAAGGCGGCGGGGTCGATGACCACGAGGTCGGCCCGCTTGCCGGGGGTCAGGGAGCCCACGCGGTCGGCGAGACCGAGGGCCTCGGCGCCGCCCAGCGTGGCCATCCGTAAGACGTCGTTCACCTGCGGGAAGACCCCGACCTCGGTCGTCCGGGCGCGTTGCAGACCGATGGCCGTCTTCATCAGCGCGTGAAAGTCGGAGCTGTCGTTGGTGCCACCGTCAAGGCCGAGACCGACCTTGACGCCCCGCCGCCCGAGCTCGGACAGCCGCATGATCCCGGAGGCCAGCCGCATGTTGCTGAGCGGGCAGTGGGCCGCGCGTACGTCGTGCTCGGCGACGGCGGCGATCTCGGCGTCCGTCAGGTGGATCGCATGGTTGATGAGGAGCTGAGGCCCCAGCGCGCCGATGTCGCCGAGCACCCCGATGGGGTCGTCGGCGCGCTGCTCGGGGCGTTCCAGGACATGGGAGTTGAGCATGACCCCCAGGTCCTGGGCGGCCTCCCAGTGGGCGCGGTTGTGGTCCTGGACCGCCCGCGCCGCATGTGTGGCGACCTGGAAGGAACCCAGCGGCACCGGGTCTACGAGTTCCTTCTTCACCTTTCTGACCAGCACCGCGTCGGGCGCCGGCGGGAACATCGCGTACGTGAACCGCACCCCCGTGTCGGCCAGGGCCCGCACGTAGCTCTCGATGAGGTCGTAGGAGAAGATGTCCACCCAGTCCACCAGCGTCGTCACGCCCGACTGGACGGCGTCGAGGGCCGCGAGCCGCACGAAGCTGTGGACGGCCGCGGGCGTCAGCCGCCCGCGTTGGGGGTCGGTACACCCCTGGAACCATCCGAACAGGTCCCGGTTGGTACACCCGCCCCGGATCACCGCCTGCCAGAGATGGTTGTGGGTGTCGACGAACCCCGGCATGACCAGCTTGCCGGATGCCTCCAGCACCCAGGCGTCGGGCGGCGGCCGCAGCGCGGTGCCGACGGCGGCGATGGCACCGTCCCGCATCAGGACGTCGGCGTTCTCGACGGCGCCGAGGGGACCGGCGCCGATGGCGGGGTCCATGGTGAGCACCAGGGATGCCCCGCGGAGCAGGACCGCCCGACCACCGGGAACGGGCCGACGGGAGGGGCGGTCGCGGAGTGCGGGGCGGGGCGTGACGCCGAGGAGGAGCGGCGTGGCGGCGGCCAGACCCAGGCCCGCGAGGAGGTCGCGGCGGCTGGGGACCGACGGAGGAGTGGGGAGTGACTGCATGGCGTGTTACCTCCCGAAGGCTCAGAACGGAAGGCCCGCCCGGGCGGAACGCTGAGACGGAGCGTCGAGCGGAGGCGGGAGATTACACCCAGCATTCCCAGCGAACGACCATTCGATAGATGGCCGCGGAAAACTTTTTCCGTTTTGGTCGTCAGCTCGCCATGCCATTGCCGACTCACCGTCACCTCCAGTGATCGGCAGGGGGGTTGGCGACGTGTATGACGTGCCGGCGGTTTTCGCCCTCAGCTGCGCATGGGTGCTCCGCTCCAGCCTCCTCTTCGCCGGACGGGGCCGCGGTGATCGGCACGCCGCCGGTGAAGCGCCGGCCGGCACGGCCACAGTGCCCGGAACGCGGCCGGTCGGCGGGGACCCGACTGGCCGCGGACGGTCAGTCCGTGTGGACACTCGTCCGGCAGACAGGGCGCGTTCGAAGCCAGTACGAGTGGGCCGCGATGGTCAGCGCGATGCCGTACACGGCGAAGGCGACCATCCCGATCCAGCCGACGAGCAGCGCGTCGCCCGAGGAAGGGAAGTCGCCGCGCCGCGTCGTCACTACACCGGCCGTCGCCAGGGTCAAGTATCCGACCCCCACAACGCCGTACGGGGCGAGGGTTGCGGCGCCGAGCAGAGCCGGGGCGAGCGGGAGCGGACGCGGCACCCGTCGGCCGCGAAGGAGCAGCGTCCAGCGCGGGAAGACCTGCCCCCACGGGCGGACCAGGCTCCAGAGCAGGAAAACGCCGAGTACGGCCAGCAGCGCCGTGGGGTCCAGCCCCCAGGACTCCAGGGTGAGGAAGACACCCGAGGCGCCGTTCCGCTCCATGGCCGCGAGCATCTCCTCACCGGAGATCCCGGCGAACGTTCCGCCGGACGCCCAGACGAGCTTCATCGCCGCGTAAGGGACAAAGGCCAGCGTCCCTGCCCAGGCGGCGAGTTGGACGAGCCGCGGGGCGGCGGACGGTGCTCGTACGGTAGTACCGGCGGGCCGGCGGTCGGACCTGGCCGTGGCCGCGAGCAGGACCGCCCCGACCGCCGCGAGGGCCTTGTTCGCAGTGGAGGCCCGGCTGTCCACTTCCTGACCGAGCATCAGAGAGATCACATCCATCAGCAGACTGAACGCGGTGATCCCGGCCAGCCCACAAACCACCCAGAGCAGCACCCGTAACGCCGGCCGCAGCCCGTACACCACCACCGCTCCACTGACCACCGCCGCCGGCGCACCCACCGCCACGACCACCCAACCCAGCCAGGAGGCCCCCGAATCGGCGCCATGGTAGAGCAAGGGGGTCCCGCTCAGGGCGCACGCCAGGCCGAAGCCGGCGTACAGCACCGCCCACACCATCGTTGCCCAGGCCACCCAGCGCGGCCATCGTTGCCACCAGGTGCTCCAGGGGGCCTTGATCGTCCGTTCGACATTGGTCATGTTCCGAACCTCGCACCGACCGCGGAGGGGTGGCGTCAGCCGCCGGAACGATCTCCCTCCCCCGATCGGGTGAGCGACCTGTGAGGCGGGCCTACGGGCCTACGGGCGGGCGCTCGCCGAGGGCCGCGAGAGCTGCGGCGGGCGACACCCCGACCGGGTCGGCGTAGCGGTGGGCGGTCAGCCCCTCGGCGTACGCGGCGATACGTACTGCGCCGCAGTCACCGTCCGTTCGTGAGTCACCGCACGCGACGGGGTGGTCAGAGAGCAGGCACCCCTTGTGCCCCTGTTGCTCGTACGCGATGATCTGGGCTTTCCATAGGGCGGGGGGCGATGTCGGTGACCTTGTTGATCACCATGTCCGTGCTGGTCGGACTGTTGGTTTTCGGGATCTCCTTGGGTCTCTACGTTCACTCCAGCCCGCTGCTGAAGCGCGGCGTGCGGACCTCTGCCGTCTGTGTGAACGTGGGGCAGGTCGCGGCGGGTTCGATGCTGCTGCTGGAGTACACGCCCCGGGGTGGTCCCGCGCGGCAGTACACCGTCGGCCCGTTCGTCTTCCCGCCCGTGCGGGTCGGGGGCCGTCTCGATGTGATCTACGATCCGAAGCGCCCGCAGGAGGTGACGCTCCCCGAGCGACTTCCCAAGAGCACGCGCGGACTGGTCATCAGCATGGCCGTATCCGGAGCGGTGCTCGCGGCGTGCGCGGTGCGGATCGTGGTCGCCGTGCGGGGCTGAACCCGAAGGCGAGACTCTGGTCGTCGACGTCCCTGCCCTGCCGCCCGCGGGAGCTGTGCTCCGTGCTGGTGAAGATTCCCGCGCACCGATCCCCTTCGAGGGTCAGGATCGTTGTGTTCGACGTGCGTTCGGGACGTGGTGAGGAGGCCGAGGATGAGCAAGCGCCAAAAGGGCCGGAAGCATCGGAGCGTGAACCGGACTCCGCGCCCGGTCCGCCGACAGCAGCGGGAAGCTCCACGGTTCGAAGCAGCCGTGGCCGCGTCCGCGAGGGGTGACAGCCCCGGCGGTCATGAGCCGACCCCGCCGACCCCGCTCGGCCGGCATGTCACGCGCACCTACATCCGGCTGGCCGAGGCCGGGGCGCACACGGTGCAGGAACTGTGCGACGCGGTGGGCTACACACCGCGGACCATCGCGAGGCATCTCGAGGACCTGACACGCCAAGGCCTGGCTGCCCGGTCGAGTGACGGCCGGTGGACGGTGACCGAGGCGAGAAGGCGGGATGCCGCGGTCCGGTGAAGTGCCCGGGAGCTCAACTCCGTCGCAGGAGCACAGGCGCCTTCGGCCGCAGGTCTCATGGACTCAGGCGGCCGAGGAGAGTCCGCAGCGGCCAGGGCGCCGCCCCGGCCGCGGCCCGCGACTCACCCTCCGGCGAAGTGCGGATCAGGCTTGACAGCGGGCGAGCGTGCCGCTGTCCAGGGAGGATTTGTCGCCGAACACCCAGCCTTCGGTGTCCGTGCCCGCGATACGGGCGTAGATCCACTTGTTGGCATGGGCATTGGTGACATAGCAGTGGTAGTAGACCTTCGTGCCGGACTTGACCTCGGTCACGGCGGAGCACTCCGCGTACGGCCCGGTGTAGAGGTGGGTGGTCTGGGTCGCGTGGCCGTAGCCATCGCTGCGGTTCGAGTGGGCCCAGCCGGTGCACGCCGTCGACACCGGGGTGGGCTCCTTCACCGTGGAACCGGGCGTTGCCTTCGGAGGGGCTGACGGACCCCCGGTCGGCTTGTCACCCGCGTTGCCGGTCGCCGACGTGGGACCTGTCTTTCGGTCCTCGTCCTTCTTCGAGGGAGTGTTGGACGACTTCTCGCCGGGGCTGACGGACGTCAGGCGCCCGGGAGAGGAAGGGCCATCGGTCGTGCTCGCCGTGGGCAGCGCCGCGTTCGAACCGCCGCTGCCTCCGACGCCTCGCGTGTCCATCAGAGCGTAGGCGGCTCCGCCGCCGATGAGGACGGTCGCGGTCGCCACCGCGACGATGGTGCGGGTGCGGCGCCGCCGTGTGCGTACGGTCGTGGCAAGGGTTTCGGAACGGCTGTTGTGACCGACGGGCATGCCGGGCGCCGTGCCCGGCTGCGCGGCGCCCGCCGGCGGAGGGGCGGCGTACGCGCCGGCCGAGTAGGGCGCGACGGGCTGGGGGGCTGGCGGGGACAGCGGCACGGCGAGGGCGGGACCGAAGCCCGGCGGAGCGACGGGCTGGGGCTCCGGTGCCGCCGCGAGGTCCACGCTCCGGCCCCCGGCGACCGCCTCCAGCATCTCGCGCGCCTGCCCGGCGTCGGGCCGCTGCAACGGGTCCTTGGCCATCAGCGCCTGCAACACCGGGGTGAGCGGTCCGGCGCGCCGGGGCTCCGGCAGCGGTTCGCCGACGATCGCCGCCAGCGTGGACCACACCGACGTACGGCGGAAGGGCGCGGCGCCCTCCACGGCCGCGTACAGCGTCATGCCGAGCGCCCAGATGTCCGACGCGGCACCCGGTACCTGGCCCTGTGCGCGCTCCGGTGGCAGATAGTCGAGCGAGCCGACGATCTGACCGCTCTGGGTCAGCTTGGACAGGGCCTCGTCGCCGGAGGTCTCCATGCTGGCGATGCCGAAGTCGGTGAGCACGACCCGGCCGCCGCGCTCAAGCAGCACGTTGCCGGGCTTGACGTCCCGGTGGAGGACCCCGGCCTGGTGTGCCGCGTCGAGCGCGTCCATCAACTTGGCGCCGATCGCGGCCGCTTCGCGCGGATCCAGTGAGCCGCGCTCCGCCAGCACGGCGTCGAGGGAAGGCCCGTCGACCAGCTCCATGACGATGACCGGCAGCCCCTGCTCCTCGACCACGTCGTGCACGGTGACCACACCGCTGTGCCTGATACGGGCGGCGGCCTGCGCCTCCCGCTGCATCCGGACCCGCAGATCGGCCAGTTCGGCGGGAGAGGCGTCGGTGTAGGCCCGCAGGACCTTGACGGCGACCTCGCGGTTCAGCAACTGGTCCACCGCCCGGGCGACCACCCCCATGCCACCACGGCCGATCGTCGCGGTCACGCGGTACCGCCCGCCCAGAACCTCGCCGACCAGATCCGCGCCGTTCGCCCCCGTCACCTGTCACATCCCGTTCGTCGCACTGTTCGAAATTCGCCACGTGGCGGGCACCAGGGTAGGGGTTCGCGTATGTGCGCGTGCGCACGGCCCGGCCCTCGGGGCGCAGGTCGCACCTCCCAACAGCCCCGACCACCAAGACATCTCACCTGAGATCAGGACACTCGTGCGTCCCGCGTCCCCCCCCGCGGTGTTTCGGCCCGGGCCCTCCACGTGCGGCGCTGGTCAGTCGCCGAGTACGGTGTCGCGCTTGGCGTACCAGCGCAGGGAGTCGCGGATGCCGTCCTCGAGGGAGTGCTCTGCCTTCCAGCCGAGGACTTCTTGGGCGAGGTCGACGCGGGCGTATGCGCCGGCGGAGTCGCCGGGCCGCCGGGCGGTGTCGATGGTGGTCAACGGCGTACCGGTGACGGCCTCGAAGGCGGTGACGAGTTCACGGACGGTGGTGCCCCGGCCGGTACCGAGGTTGATGACCCGGTAGGGCTCGGTGCGGGTGACCTCGTCGAACTGGGTGATGGCCTCGACGTGTGCGGAGGCGAGGTCCCAGACGTGGATGTAGTCGCGGATCCCGGTGCCGTCACGGGTGGGGTAGTCGGTGCCGGTGACGGTGAAGGGCTCGCCGGCGTGGTGGACGTCGATCAGCTTGCCGAGGGCGTGCGTGGGGGTGCGGATCTGGAGGCCGCTGCGGAGTTCGGGGTCGGCACCGATGGGGTTGAAGTAACGCAGGGAGATGACGTTGAGGGCTCCGGAGGCGGCGATGTCGCGCAGGATCGTCTCGAAGAGAGCCTTGGTGCGGGCGTAGGGGCTCAGCGGCTCGATGGCGGAGTTCTCGTCGACGGAGAAGTCGCCGGCGTCTGCCCGGTAGATCGACGCGGAGCTGCTGAAGAGGAGGTTGCGGCAGTGGTTGCGGACCAGGTGTTCCAGGAACTGAATGCCCTTGGAGACGTTCTCGCGGTAGTAGCCGAGCGGGTTGGCGACGGAGTCGGGGACGACGATGAGAGCCGCGCAATCGACGGCCGTCTGGATGTCGGGGTGTTCGGCGAAGATGCGGTCGATGAGGTCGCCGTCGCAGATGTCGCCCTCGTAGAAGGGCCGGCCATCGGTGAACTCCCGCCGCCCGGTGACGAGGTTGTCCAAGATCACCGGCTGGATTCCGCTGTCGCGGCAGGCCGACGCGATCGTGCTGCCGATGAACCCTGCGCCGCCTGCGATGAGGATCTTCAAGATGGTCTCTCGTTCGGTTTGTGTGTGCGGTCTTGTGTGCGGTCTCCCACCTGCAACTCCGAGCTGCGCGTGGCCGGCGGGCTGCCCGGGCCGGGCTGACGTGCCCAAAACCTTATCGTTCCGTCACTGCCGGACAGGATGTGGACCAAACGGTCGGCTACGGGCCCGAGGGGACCCGTGTGCCGCTGCAGACGCGGTCAAGCGGTCAGCCGGCTCAGCCCGCCGGGGCCGGGCGCAAGGTCGTGACGGACGAACCACTCGGTCCCGAGGATCCGTTGCCTGGCCGCCACCGGCAGCCCGGCCAGTAGCCCCGGCAGGGAACGACCCCGTGCTGTTTCCGAGGCATGTGCCCGGATCGCGGCCCACTTCCGGTCGACCCAGGGCCGGACGTCGACCGTCGCGGTGACGACCTCGTCCGGGACGGTCCACAGCTTCTTTCCGACGCCGGCCACCAGGTCGGTGAGGTCGCCGGCGGCCGAGCGCGGGTGCGCGGACAGGTAGAGGGCGCCGGGCTGCCACGGGAGCCCGGCCTGCGGGTGGAGATCCGGCAGCCCGGCCGCGTGCGCGGCGAGCACGGTCACGCGGTGGGTATGGATGTGGTCCGGGTGGCCTGAGGAGCCGTAGGCGTCGTGGGTGACCACGATGTCCGGGCGGAAGTCCCTGATGTGCCGGACGAGGCGTTCCACGGCCTCGTCGAGCGGTGCGTCGAGGAAGCGGGACGATCCAGGGGCCGACTCCGGCACGTGTGCGTCGGCGTAGCCGAGCATGCGGGGCTCGCCCGCCCCGAGGATCCGTAGCGCCTCGCCGAGCTCGACGGCCCGGTGGGTGCCGGGCGCCCAGGTTGTGGTCACGACGGCGGTGCGGGCGCCCCCTGCGGAGTGCTGGGCGAGTACGCCGCCGGCGACGAGGGACTCGTCATCGGGGTGAGCGAAGACTGCGAGAAGGCTGGCTGGGTGCACGGGTTCCTCCCGAGGGCCCTACGCGATTGGTCGTGTCGATCGGGGTTGCGGTCTGCGCGGCCGCTTCAGGACGCCACGGCTCAAGGTCCTGCTCCTCGCCGCGAGTCGGCCGTACGCGCCACAAGCCGGCCAGGGCGGGCCGGCCCGTGGAGATGGCGGAGGACTCCGCCGCTACGATGGATCGATGACGTTGATCAAGCAGTTCCAAGTCACCTTCGACTGCGCGGAACCTGAGCGCGTCGCCCGGTTCTGGCGCGCGGTGTTGGGGTACGACGTACCGCCGCCACCGGAGGGGTTCGCCACTTGGGGGGATTTCGATCGCGCACTGCCATCTGGGCATCAGGGTCCGGAGTTCGCGTCGATCGATCCCACGGATGGGGGCCCGCGACTGTTCTTCCAGCGTGTTCCCGAAGGCAAGGCAGTCAAGAATCGTCTCCATCTTGACGTGCGGGTCGGCACCGGGCTCGTGGGAGAAGAGCGCCTGGCCGCACTTGAGGCCGAATGCGCACGACTGGTCGCGCTCGGCGCGGTACGCGGGCAACTACTGCTTGCCGATGGTGTCGACGAGTCGTGTCTCGGGATGCAGGACATCGAGGGCAACGAGTTCTGTCTCGACTGAGAAGCTGTGGATGATGAACTGTCCGCGCTCCGCCGCCTGAGAGTCCAACGTTTCAGCGGGTCAGCGGATACCGGACGGGATGTCAGGCACCGCAACGGGACGGAGCACCGTCAGAGAGTCTTCCTGGCGAGCCACCATCGCGAAGGGGAACCTGTCGACTTCCAAGCAGAGGTCGACGTCGTCCGGGTGGAATCCGCTCCGCAGCCCACCGGCGAGCTCTGCCGCGGCACGAGAAGTCCTCGCGCGGTGGAGATACGGAGCCGCCTCGACATCTCCTCCGGCCACGCATTGACCAATGTATTCGGCGCAGGCCAGGTCCTCGTCGGCCTGGCCTCCCTCGCCCGTGACAACGAATGTCACCGGACCGGAATCCTGGGACCGCAGGTATCGCGCGGTCGGACCGGCCACCACGAAGCTCGCGCACAAGACCAGAGGCGCGTCGGCGACGGCCAGCGCGCCCACGGTTCCCGCCGTCGTCTTCTGCACCAGCGTGCGCCCGGCGAAATCGCATGACCTGAGCAAGCCGGGTGAGTTCACCGCGTCGAAGCCCGCTGCCGGAGCTCCGTCCTTCAAAGCCAGCCAACCCGCGTGGCTGTCCTTCAAGGCGAGTGCCTCGCTCTGCGTTGAGGCCAGGACGATCCTCTCGACGCCACGCGAGAAGGCCCAGGCAGCCACGGTGAAGGCGCGCATGACGTCGATGACGACCGCGACACGGGGAACGCCGGTCAACTCTGGGATGCCAAGGAAGTGATGCTCCATCGCACCATTCTGACGCCCCTGGATCATCCGGTGCCGAGCACCCCGACCCCCCCGGTCCGCCACATAGCTTCCACCGGTCCATCCGGCCCGCCCGCCGACGGGTGTGAGGACGCCCCCGTCGGAGAACAGCAGGGGGTCAGTCGTCGATCGCCTGGTAGAGGGTGGTCCAGAAGTCGTGGATGAGCCGCGGCGAATCCGGCGTGGACATCCCGACCTGGGTGAGCAGGACTCCGATGAGCTGGTTGTCCGGGTCGGCGTAGACGCTGGTGCCGGTCCCGCCGTCCCAGCCGAACTGGCCGATGGGCGCGTAGTCGCCGCGGCAGGTGCGTACCGCCATCCCGAAGCCCCAACCGCCCTGCAATCCCTGTCCGACCGTCATATGGGCGATCTTCCGGTACATGGTGTCCCGGGAAGTCTGTTGCCCGGGCGTGAGGCGGTTGGTGGTCATCAGCTGGACGGCGGGCCGGGACAAGATCCGTTCGCCGCGGTGTACCCCGTGATTCAGCAGCATCCGGAAGTAGGCGTGGTAGTCGTCGACGGTGGAGACCAGCCCGCCACCGGCGCCCTGGAACGCCGGAGGCCGGCTGGACCTGCCGCCTGCCGCCTCGTCCCACACGAGGAACTCTCCGGTTTGCGGATCGGGCCCGTACAGGGGCGGCAGCCGGTCGATCTTGTCGGCGGGCACGTGGAAGGCGGTGTCCTTCATCCCCAGCGGATGGAGGATGCGTTCGCGCAGGAACGTCTCCAGCGGCCGGCCCGTGACCCTGGAGACAAGTACGCCGACCACCTCGTTGCTGAGGTCGTACTGCCACCGCTCTCCGGGCTGGTACGACAGCGGCAGCTCGCCGAGGCGGCGCATCCACTCGTCCGGGTCGGGCGCCGGTCCGGATGCCACGCTGTAGTCGAGACGCTCGAAGGTCGCGGCCCTGATCGGGGAGTCCATCAAATCGAAGTCCAATCCGAGCCCGAACGTGGAGGTCAACAGATCCCGAACGGTGATCGGCCGCCGTGCCGGCACGGTGTCCTCCAGCGGGCCGTCGGGCCGTTTCAGCACCCGCCGGTCGGCGAGTTCGGGCAACCACGGATCCACCGGGTCGTCCAGCCGAAGCCGGCACTCATCGAGCAGAATCATCGCCGCCGCCATCGTCACCGGCTTGGACGTGGAAGCCATGCGGAAGATCGTGTCCCGGCGCATCGGCGCGCCACCGTCGTGGCGCATCGTCCCGATCGCTTCGACGTGCGTCCGGCCGCCGCGGCTGACCAGGGCGACGAGCCCGGGAATCTTCTTGGACTCGACATGCCGTGTCAGCACGTCGCGCAGTCTGCGCAGTCCTGCTTCGGAGAAGCCGCTGTTGTCCGTTCCCATCATGAATCTCCTTGTCCACGGTGCTCGATTTCATGGCGGCCCTGGTGGCTACCGGGCCCCTTCGCGGCGGCCATGCGAGGAGCGTGCACCCTGACCCAAGGTCAAGGTCAACACCTGTCACGATCGTGGGGCGACCGGCACCGATCGCAGCTGCCTCGGCCTCTGGACCAGGCGCTACCCTCGCCCCTGTGATCGTCCACGACCCGTACCTCATCCGAGGTGTGCGCGGGACCGCGGCCGCCCACGATGTAGCCGCCCACGATCTGGAGGTGCACTGAGTCGATGGCAGACGGACTCACGATCGGTCAGGCGGCGGCGTTCGTCGGCGTCACGATCAAGACCGTGCGGCACTATCACCGGCTCGGCCTGGTCGCCGAGCCGGAGCGCGACGGTTCCGGCTACCGGCGTTACGGTTCGGCCGACCTGCTCAGGCTGGTCCAGGTCCGGACCCTGGCCGGGGCGGGCGTGCCGCTGGCCGAGATCGGTGACCTGCTCGACGCGGAGCCCGAGCGGTTCACCGCCGCCCTGGACGACGTCCATCGTCGGCTCACCGAACGGATCGAGGACCTGACCGCACGCCGCGACACGCTGCACCGGCTCGCCCACGGCGACCGGGTCCTGCTCCCCGACCGGGCCTGTGCGGTCCTGGATCGACTCACCGATCTCGGGTTCAGTTCCGACTACGTGGCGACTCAACGAGAAGCCCTGGTGCTGACCCGGGCACTGGTCCCGGAGATCTTCGACACCTTCTTGACCCGGCTCCAACATTCGCTCGACGATTCCGAGTACGTCGAGCTGACCAAGCGTGGCTCGGAGGCGGCGTCCTGGCATCCCGACGACCCGCGGATCGAGGAGCTGGCGTCCGCACTGGCCGACAAACTACTGGCCAACCGCGCGCTATTGGCGATGCCGACCGGGGCCCGAGGCAAGTCCGACACCGCCTCCCGGTATGGAGTGGTCAACCACCACCGCGAAGACAAGGCGCCGGCCATCGCCCGGCTGAACGCGCTGGTCGAGGCGAACCTCGGCGCAGCCGGCATCGACGTCCCGCATCGGTGACGGCGGTCCCGCAGCCCCGCCGGGGTGCGGCGGGACGCCCGAACCCGGCATTCCCCGCGTACGGACAGCCGGGGAAGACCTCGTCTCCCCGGCACGCGAGCGGGCCCCCGATCGTGATCGGGGGCCCGCGTGGTCTCTACCTCTGGCTACTGTTCACGCCCGGCGCAGTGCGGAGCGGCCCGCGTAGCGCGCGGCGTCACCCAACTCCTCTTCGATCCGGATCAGTTGGTTGTACTTCGCCGTACGGTCGGAGCGGGAGAGCGAGCCGGTCTTGATCTGACCGCAGCCGGTCGCCACCGCCAGATCCGCGATGGTGGTGTCCTCCGTCTCGCCCGAGCGGTGCGACATGACAGCCGTCCAGCCCGCCTGGTGGGCCGTGGCCACCGTGGCCAGCGCCTCGGTCAGGGTGCCGATCTGGTTGACCTTGATCAGGACCGAGTTGCCGGCGCCGGTGCGGATGCCCTCGCGCAGCAGGGTCTCGCTGGTGCAGAACAGGTCGTCGCCGGTGAGCTGGCAGCGGTCGCCGACGCGGGCGGTGAGCTCGCGCCAGCCGTCCCAGTCGTTCTCCGCCATCGGGTCCTCGATGGAGAGGATCGGGTAGGCGTCGATGAGCTTGACCAGGTAGTCGACGTTCTCGGAGGGGGTGCGGCGCACTCCCTCGCCCGCGTAGTCGTACACCCCGTCGCGGAAGAACTCCGACGACGCCGGGTCCATGATCAGGCCGATGTCCGTGCCGGGGCGGTAGCCGGTGCGCTCGATGGCGGCCATCACGAAGTCGAGGGCCTCCTCGGCGGTACACAGCGCGGGTGCGAAGCCGCCCTCGTCGCCGACGCCCGTGGAGTGCCCGGCGGCCAGCAGATCACGGCGCAGGGTGTGGAAGACCTCGCTGCCCATGCGGACGGCTTCGGCGAAGGTGTCCGCGCCCACGGGCGCGATCATGAACTCCTGGAAATCCAGCGGATTGTCGGCGTGCGCGCCGCCGTTGACGATGTTCATCATCGGCAGCGGCAGGAGGTGGGCGTCGGCGCCGCCGAGGTAGCGGTAGAGGGGCTGGCGGTGGGCCGCCGCGGCGGCCTTGGCGGCGGCGAGGGAGACGCCGAGGATCGCGTTGGCGCCGAGCCGGGACTTCGTGGCGGTGCCGTCGAGGGCGACCAGCGCGGCGTCGAGACCCGCCTGGTCCGCCGCGTCCCGGCCGCGCACGGACGCCCCGATCTCCCCGTTGACGTGGGCCACCGCGCGGTCGACGCCCTTGCCGTGCCAGCGCGCGGAGTCTCCGTCGCGCAGTTCCACGGCCTCCCGGGCGCCGGTGGAGGCGCCGGAGGGGACAGCCGCGCGCCCCAGGGACCCGTCCGCCAGGACGACGTCGACCTCGACCGTGGGGTTGCCCCGGCTGTCGATGATCCGGCGGGCGGTGACCGTCTCGATGGTGGCGTTGACGGTCCCGACTGCGTTTGCGGACATGGGAGGTCCTTCCCGTTGTCGTGTGCCGTGGCCCCGGCTGCGACGACGTTGACGCTGAGCCCGACAGGGCAAACCATACAGCAATGCTGTGCAGTTTTGCTGTACAGCATTGCTGCGCAGGTCAGGTGCACAGCTTTGCTGCCCAACGGGGTAAAGTGCCCTATGCCCACCTCGGAAGCCGCCGCCATCGCCGCCGAACTGCGCACCGCGATGGGCAAGCTCACCCGGCGCGTCAAACACGAGGACCACATCCCGCTGGGCCAGGCAGCCGTACTCGGTGCACTCGACCGCAACGGCGCCATGACCACCAGCGACCTCGCAGCCGATCAGCGCGTACGCCCCCAGTCCATGGCTCGGGCGGTCGGGCTGCTCATGGAACAGAACCTGATCACGCGCCGGGCGCACCCCACGGACGGCCGCAAGTCGCTGGTCGAGCTGTCGGACGCGGGCCGGGCCGCGCTCGAAGCGGAGCGCGGCCGCAGGGCCGGTTGGCTCGCTCAGGCCATCGAGGCCGAACTCACGGATGAGGAGCGGGCGTTGCTGGCACGGAGCGCCGCCCTGCTGGAGCGGCTCGCCGCACGCTAGACCGTGGTGATCACGGGGTCGGCCGACCGGCCGGGGCACCCAGCCAGCGGGCCATCGCGCCGGTGATCGCGCCTTCCGCGCGGCGGTCGTAGCCTTCGAAACAGGGCATCGCGTTGGCTTCGAGGAAGTACCACTCGCCGGTGGCCCGGTCGATCTTGAAGTCCACCCCCAGCAGGGGGATCCCCGTGTGCGCGGTCAGGCGGGCGCAGCCGCGGACGACAGGCTCCGGGAGCGTGATGGGGCGGTAGTCGTTGACGCCCGCGATGGTGCGGTAGTCGAGCTCGGGGGAGTGGATCGCCTCGCCGAACGCCTGGTCGCCGACCGTGTGGACGCGTACGTCCGGGCCTACGATCCGTTCCTGGAACAGGACCGGAACCCGACTCACCCGGTCCAGCAGCCCCTCGTGACTCGCCTCGTAGGCCCGGGCGAAGGTCTTGGTGGCGGACGCGCCTTTGAAGATCACGCCCTGCGGACAGTCGGCGATGAACGCGCGTGCCTCGTCGGGGTTGGAGGTCAGGCAGGTCTTCGGGGCTTGCCAGCCGCCGACGGCGCCCAACGTCACCGCGTGCAGGACCTTGGTGAAGCCGGTGGCCTCGCGCAGCGGATGGTTCATGACCCTGATGGGCAGGTGCTCGAACAGGCGCAGGAATGCCTGGTAGTGGCCGGCGGCGGCGTGCCGGGAGTGGGGGTCGGGAGCGTGGGCCGAGACATCCAGCAGTCGGCACCAGACGGCGGTGACCTCGTCCAGCCGGATGACCCGGCGGCCGGTGTGGACGGTCGCGCTCGACAGGTCGTCGAGGGGAATGCGTACCGATCCCCGCACGGCCAGGGAGGGGAGGTCTACCGCCACATGGCTCAGGCCCGCGGCGCGCACGGCGTGAAGTCCGGCCAGGAACGTCGGGTCGGCGGCCACGCCGACGCACAGGATCACCGGACGAGCCGAGTCAGTAGTGCCGTGTGGGCGGCGTCTTCCACGGAGGTGAACTGGTGGTGGTTGGCCCATGGTGAGGCTTCGATGAGCCGGAGTGCGCCGTCGGGCCTGTCGGAGGTGCCCACGGTGACGATTGCGAAGTCCGTCTGTTTGGCGTGCAGCCAGTGGCGGATCAGGGCGATGCGCGGGGCATGGTGGGCGAGGTCCAGCCTGTGTGCGGGGTTACTGACGTCGAAGGTGCTCGTTCCGGCCATGAGAAGCCGGTGGGTTCGCCTCTCGTCGATCTGCGTGATGTGGACGACGTCGTACGAGGCGCGTGTGGCGGGGTCCAATTGCGTGTAATCGCTGATGCGGTAGGTGTGGTTGCCCGGTGCGTCCTGGCCGTTGACGATGGTGCCGGTGGGCCGGATGCCGGGCGTTGACGCGGCGAGTTCCAGAGGGTCCAGCCTCGGCGGGTATCCGTGCACGGTGGGCCGGTTGATCACCGGGCCGGGCCACAGGGCCACGGCGGCCCAGACGGCGGCTTGCTGCTCGCCGGCTGCGAACCGCGCGGCCGACGTCAGCGGCGGCGAGGAGTGGAGCCGGCCCCGGCAGAAGATGCCGGCCGGGGGACGGCCGTCGACGAGGATCGTGCTGCGAGGGCGCAGGTCGCGGGACACCTCGACGGTGACCGTGAGGCGGTCGAAGCCGCCCGCCACGACGGTTTCGACACCCCTGTCCGAAGCGAAGCGGGCGAATCGTACGGCGGTCTCGTCACCGCTCTCCGCCAGCACCAGCAGCGTCATCGCCCTCCTCGAAGGCATGCAGGGCCTCGGCGACCTGCCAGGCGCGCACCCCGACCTCGCTCACCACGTCCGGCCGTGCCTCGAGCGGGATGAACAGCGGTTCCTCGTCGCACTCCGGCTTGCCTAGCGGGGTTTCCACGTCAGCTCGGTCCCCGGACCGCCCGGTAGCCAGTCCACGCCCCAGCCGCGCTCGATCTCCTTGTACTCACTTCGCTCGGTGGTCTCGCTGTACTCGCTGCTCTCGGTGGATTCGCTGTGCTCGCTGCCCTCACTGCCCTCGGTTCCCTCACTGCCCTCGGACCCGGTGTTCGACGCCTCGCCGAACGCCTCCGCGTCGTGCTCGCCGAGGAACAGCAGTGCCCGCTGCCGAACGTCGGCCGGGAAATCCCCGAATGCGCGCCCGCTCATCACACGTCCCCCTTACGCCTGGGCCCGTCACGCCACGCGTGCGGTGTTCCTGTCCCCGGCCGGCGACGCGCTCCGACGCGGTCTCGAGAAACACGGCGATGGTGCCCGTCACCGTCCGGAGGGCGGAATCCGCCCTTCGGACCACCTGAGGCCACCCTTCAGGTGATTGCCGGACCTCTGACGGGCCAAGCCGCTGTCCTGGGGGTACGAGGACTCAGCAGTGATCAACGCGCAACCCCAGTGAGGAGCTCGACGATGTACGCAGCAGTCCGGCGGTACGAAGGGGTGAGCGATCCGACCGAGGCAGGACGCCTGGTGAAGGAGGGGTTCGTGCCGCTCCTGCGGCAGGTCTCCGGCTTCGTGGCCTACTACTGGGTCGATGCCGGGGACGGGGTGATGGTGTCGACCAGCGTCTTCCAGGACCGGGCCGGTGCCGAGGAATCGGTGTCGAAGGCGGCAGAGTTCGTACGGGAGAACCTCGCCTCACTGCTCCCCAACCCACCTCAGGTCATGGCCGGTGAAGTCGTGGCTTCCGCGTGAGAGCGTCCGGGCCGGATCCGTCTCTTCGGGTCACCCCAGCCGCCGGCGCCTGGTGATGAGCCGGGGCATCATCTTGTCAGGGGAAGGCCACCGGATCCGCGGAAAGGTCGATGCTGAACGCCACCCGGTCGAGTCGGGGGCCGTCATAGTCCGGCTTCACGGCTGAGGCCGTGAAGCCGAGCCGGGTGTGAAATGCCCGCGAGGCTGTGTTCTCCGGGCTGGTGATGCAGTGCACGTAACGGCGCCCGTGCGCCCGTGCGAGCGTGAAGAAGGCCCGGTACAGGACACGCCCGACGCCCATCCCGTGCAGTGCCGGGTCGACGCCGACGAAGTGCACATACGCGGCTTCGGGCTCGGTCTGAGACAGGAAGCCGACCAGGAAGGCGGCAACCTCTCCACCGTCGCGCTCGACCAGAAAACTGGTGGTGGTGAAGTGTTGGAAGTACAGCCGGGGCAGCAGCAGCGCACGTTCCGTCGCTCCTGCCTCCCCTTTCAGGCCGCCCCACCACGAGTCCAGTACGGCGAGCACGCGGAGATGGTCTTCCTCGGCAAGGTGCCGGGCCCTCAGGCCGGCGGGGAGATCATCGATCATCTGCGCAGTCTGTCATCCGCGCCGGGCGCATTGTGAAGGTGGCCGCTACAGTCACGCCGCCTTGGGCACCGGCCCGGTCAGCGCGGTCTCTCCAACCACACCGCTTCGAGGCCAGGCCACCACCCCTCCGCGCGGGTCCCGCTGGAAGAGGCCGGTGAAACAGCAGCTTCGATGAAACCCGCTCGACCGGATGCGCGATGAAGGCAATCGTGAGCGAGTGACGTCGACCGAAGCAGCGGCAATCGCCCTACAGGACCAAGCCGTCCTCTGGAGCATCGGAGAAATCCGCGCCGGGGACGTCGTGGACGCTGCGTGTGATGCGCTCGTCGCCGGACTCGACACCCCTGCTCTTCGAATTCTCGCGCTTCTATCCGGTCGCCGGCGATGCCGGCCAAGAAGCAGGCACTCGAGCGCTTGCACGTCGTATGCTCGCCGGCGCGCTCACACCACGAGAGTTCACTTTCCGGATTCACCAGCGCTATGGACATGAGCTGCCCCTGACCGAGCGGCTCGCCGAACTCGATGACGAGTACGATCGAGTACGGCGACAGAACAGCGGCACAGGTCGATGCCGAGGTCATGGCCGAAGCCCGCCGCCTCACAGCCCACCCCATGGTTCCCGCCGAACCCACTGACAACTCGCTGAGCTGGTGAACACGGATGCGACCACGCGACTCGCAGTTGCTCAGCGCCGTGTCTGCTGATCACCACCATGCGTGCGCGTGCCGCACAGAACACCAGGACGGCCCGCCTCTGTCTTATGGGGGCTCCGATTCCGGTGGGCTGGAAACCCCGGTACTCCCGCCGCCGGGACAGCGAGCTGAGCGCCGACCCGTGCCTGATCAAAGGCGTGCCCTGCGGCGTGCGGCTGTCGTGGCGCTGGTCGAACTCGGGCGAAGCCGTGACTGGCGTGACCGGGCGGATGCCGGTCACAGCCTGGCAGGGTTCGCCGAGATGCAGGAAGCCGTCGAGCCGTTGCTCGAGCTGTTGCTCGACCCGACTGACACCTTCGTTACCCGGCGGACCGCTGAGGGCTTGCTTCGGCGAAAGGACGGGGTCGGGCTGACGATAGTGGCCTCCGCCCTGGCAGTCGCCGATTCGAATCACGGGGATTGGATCCACACCGCAATCGTCGAAGTACTCGGCATCTACTCCGACGACCTGCGTGAGGCGCTGCGACTTTCCGAGGAGATGTCGCGGGACACCGAGGGTCGTGCTGCCCTGGGAGCCCGTCAGCTGCAGGAGATTCTGGCAGAAATCGATCCCGTCCTTCGCCCCGCATAGTGCCCGCTCTCGGCCGGGAACCCCGGCCGACCGGGCCTTCGTGGCCGACCGGGCCTTCGTGTACGTCGGCCGTCAGGGCGCAGTGACGGTCAGTGCCCCCGGCTTGCCTCGGACCGGCTGCCGCACCTGCAGCCCAAGCGGTGTCTGATTCGCCGCCGTGCACCGCGCCCACCGCACCGCGACCACCATCCTGCTCACGGGCAGGTGGGCGGCACCACGGTGCGCTGAGTGGGCACCTGGCGGATGGTCAGGAGTGGGACGGCCCGGGGTCGCGGTCGCCGAGCACGACCGCGGCCGGCCAGCTCTCGCGCAGGATCCGGGCCAGCAGCGGGTGCTCGGAGTCGAGAACCTCGCTGAACCGGATCGAGCCGTCCGGCGCGATCCGCTGCCCGCCGAGCAGGACGCGGGCTTGGAGCAGCTCCTCGCCCCACGGCTCGATGGCGTTGCAGAACAGCCCCTCGAAGCGGTGACCGTCCAGGGTGCCGTCGTGCACCCGGCGGGTGTACTCCTCGATCACCTCGGCGGGCAGGCACACCCAGGCCAGGTGGACCACGGTGCGGCCGTCGTCGAGGCGGATCGGCAGCCGGACCTTGAGGAAGTTGCCCACATCCTGGGCGACCATCACCGCACCGGTGTCGGTGGTGACCCGCTCCGCCCGCTCGGCCGGGGAGAGTTCGGCGATCAGGTGGGGGAGGGGGTGGGCGAAGCCGGGGTGCTCGGGATCCATGGTCCCGCCGCAGTCACACCCGCACCCGCACCCGCCGGCCGCGCTGTCGTGTCGCCCCTGGCCGGAGCCGACGGGCAGCACCAGGGTGAACGACCGGGCGACGGTGAAGACCGTCGGCTCGGGCAGGCCGAGCGCGGCCAGCGCGGCGGAGGCGGCCTCGTGCCGCTCGCCGTTGACCCGGACCTCGGCCTCCACGGCGCCCGGGGCGCCGCCGTAGAAGACCCGGACACCGTTGAACCAGGGCGACTCCAGGTCGGCGGTGAAGGTGTGGGCGATCTCGCGGAGCACGTCGGTCTCCAGCAGTGCGTGCTGGAGACGGAGGTTCTCCTGGTCGGAGAGCCCGTAGGCCAGCACGCCCGAGGTGATGGACCGCCAACCCGGCACGCCGTGCTCCTCGTCCGGCCCCCAGTGCTCGGCGAACTGTGCACGCCCGTCGAGCAGTTCGAGCATGCAGACGCCGGCGGAACGGGCCCAGAGGCCGGCCGCGTCGCGCGGGTTGGTGACCACCACGACGCAGTCCACGAAGCAGGGCACGTCGGGCTGGATGCTCACATCCGGGAAGGCGATCAGGTCGTAGTGCCGGTCGTCCCCGTGCCCCTCCGGTCCGACACCGACGGCCCAACCCTGCGGGCTGAGCAGCGAGTTGCCCTTGAGCTCGGCACCCGCCGTACAGCCGGGGGCGACCTCCTCCAGGGCGTCGCGGACCAGGGCGAGGAAGTCGAGATCGGGCAGTCGGCCCTCGGGGGGCTCGGTGGCGCGCGGGCGGCGGCGTATCCAGGACATGCGGGCGATCATACGGAGGCGGTGCCGGTGGTCCCACCCGCGTTTCCGTACTCGGGGCGTGGGTGGTGCCGGCGCAGGGACGGCCGCACGGACCTTGGGGCGGCCGGTGATCGAAATGGATCGGGGCGGTCGACATACTTGGCACCATGACTCTCCACACGCCCCGCGAAGCGCTGACCGTACCCGCCGCCCCCGACACCGCCGCTTGTGCCGCCGCTCTCGAAGTCGCCACCGCCTACTGCACCCCGGCCCTGCTGAACCACTCGGTGCGGTCCTATGTGTGGGCCTCCGCGTACGCCGCGGACCGGGGCATCGAGCACGACGCCGAGCTGCTGTACGTGGCCGCGCTGCTCCACGACATGGGGCTGGTCCCGGAGTTCGACAGCCACACCGTCGCCTTCGACGAGGCCGGTGGGCACGTGGCCTGGGTGTTCGGCGCCGGGGCAGGGTGGCCGGTGGAGCGCCGGCAGCGGCTGTCCGAGGTCATCGTGCGGCACATGTGGGACTCGGTGGACGTGCGGGAGGACCCGGAGGGCCATCTGCTGGAGCGGTCCACCGCCGTGGACATCTCGGGGCGGAACGCGGACGACTTCACCGCCGGGTTCCGGGCGGAAGTCCTGGCCCGATACCCCCGCGAGGGCCTCGCCGACGAGTTCCTGGCCTGCTTCCGTGACCAGGCCGCCCGCAAGCCGCGGAGTTCCCCGGCCGCGTCCGTACGAGGCGGTCTCGCCGAACGCATCCTGGCGAACCCGCACCCGCTCGAGAGCTGAACGGACCCGACGCCCTCCAGGCCGTCATACGGATCGAGCCGGGCCCGCGGTGTCCGGCTTGATTTAGAGGAACCGGCAATACGGGCTGCATGCGTTGCTCGACATGGGTCGGACGCAGGCCGTACGTTGGTCATGCGTCGTGCCTTGTCGCGCATCTGCGCAAGGGGGCGAACCTCCACGCGCCGGCTCGTGGGTACTTCAACCACATCAGGGTTGTGGTGGACGCGGCGTGGGAGATCTCCACCCTCTCGGACCTGGCCCAACCGCACGTCGTGGGTCCTTACCCCCGCGGATACGCAGCCGCCAAGGCGATGGCGGACTGGATGGCGAAGGCGTCCACGACGGATGCGTGGGTGAACGAACGGTTCCTCGACGTCGTCAACATGCGGCGCCGCCCCGCCGACCTCCGGACGCCGCACTTCTGGTGGCGAGTGGCATGGGCACTGCGCGATCAGCGGAGGCAGGAACGCTGACGGGGAACTCGCCGCAGGTCGCCATGTCATGCGGCGGGGCAGGGTGGGTGGAAGTCGACCGCCGTGAAGTACTGCGCCCATTGGGCTCTGCTGATCCGGGGGTGGGCGCTGTCGCAGATGCGGGCGGCGACCCTGTCCAGGCCGGTGTCCCGCAGCCGGATCGTGAAGTCGTTGCCGCCGGTGGCCAGGGTATGGCCGTCCGGGCTGAATGCCACGGCCGGTACGGGGTTCGAGTGGCCGGTGAGGACGGCGGGAGTGGCCGCGCCGCTCAGGTCCCAGAGCAGCGCCTTGCTGTCCGCGGCGCCCGCGGCCAGCCGGCGGCCGTCCGCGTCGAAGGTCAGCGTGTAGAGCCAGGAGCCGGACGCCGGTAGCTGCCTCACCTTCGCCGGACGGCCGATGTCGCTGACGTCGATCAGCCAGACGGTCTTGTCCGTTCGGTGGAAGGCGGCCAGCCTCCGGTTGTCGGGGCTGAACACGCCGCCGGTCAGAGGGGCGGAGCGGAACGGGGACGGCCGTTCCCGGGGGCTGCGCGGTTCGCCGATGTCCCAGAACCGCAGCGAACCGGACTCGCCGGTGCTCGTCACCAGCGTGCGGCCGTCCGGCCGGAACGAGGCCATGGTGACGTCCGGCCCGTCCTCGGCGATCCGACCGAGTGCCCGGGGATTGCCGCGATCGGTCAGGTCCCACAGTCCGGCTTTGCCTTGTGCCCAGACGGCCAGCAGGTTGCCGCCCGGGCCGAAGCAGGCCCCGCCGACCTCGCCGCCGCCGGGGGCGAGGACCGATGTCAGCCGGGGTTTGCGCGGATCGGTCACGTCCCAGACGCGGACGGTGGTGTCCTCGGCGGCGGTGACGAGGGTGCGCCCGTCCGGGCTGAACGCCACGGACCGGACGAACCTGGTGTGCCCGTGCAGGACCGACAGCGGCCACAGGGCCCGGCCGCCGGTGACCTGCCACAGCCGTGCCGTGCCGTCCCAGCTGGCGCTGGCGAGCAGGCGGCCGCCGGGGCCGAACGCCAGGGAGGTCACCACGTCGTCGTGGGTCGCGAGCGACAGATCCCGCAGGTCCAGGAGCCGGTCGGAGTTGGCGAGCACGCGGCCGTCCGGGCTGAACGCGGCTTGATAGAACCCGCCCTGAATCATGCTGGTCCGCTTCGGGCGTGCCGGGGCGGCGACATCCCAGAACAGGGTGGACCCGCCCACCGAGACGAGCGTGCTGCCGTCCGGACTGAATGCCACCGACCAGACGATCGCGGGGTGGCCGGGCAGGACGGCCGGTGGTTGCGCCCGCGGGCTGCTGCCGATGTCCCAGACCCGTGCGGTGCGATCCCAGCTCCCGGTCGCCAAGGTCCGGCCGTCAGGGCTGAAGGCGGCCGAGGTCAGTGTGTCGGTGTGTCCGCGCAGGACGTCGAGGGGGAGTGGCTTCGCGGGGTCGATCACATCCCACAGCCTGGCGGTGGTGTCGCCGGTGGTCGCCAGCTTGCGGCCGTCCGGGCTGAACGTCACCGAGGTGACCGCGTGCGTGTGGCCCGGCAAGCCGGCCAGCAGCCGCGGGTGGCGGGGATCGTTCACGTTCCACAGCCGCGCCGCGCCGTCGGTGTGGCCGGTGGCGATGACGCCGCCGGGCCCGTACGCGACCCACGTCGGCGCGGACGACTGATCGGGCAGCGTGCTCAGCTCGGCGGGCGCGCGCGGGTTCGCCACGTCCCACAGCCGCACCGATCGGTCGCTCGCCGTGGCCAGGACACGGCCGCCCGCACCGAACGCCACCGACATCAGCCGCTCCGGCTGTTTCAAGACGGCCAGCTGTACGGGGTGGTGGGCCTCCCCGATGTCCCACAGCCGGACCGTGCGGTCCCAGCTCGCGGTGGCCAGGACCGTGCCCTTCGGGGCGAAGGAGATCGAGACCACGTCGGAGGTGTGGCCGGTGAACCGACCCGTGTACGGCGTCGCGAACGCGCTCATGAGCTGGTCGCGGACGTCGCCGGTGGCTGCCAGCCGGTACGCCGCCAGGTTCAGCTGCGCGGCGAGCGAGGGGTTGTGCTGCCGCACCTCGGCCGCGTCCGCCGCGGCCTTCCGCGCAATGGCCACGTTGCGCTGCCGGATGGCCGAGTCGCGCGAGTCGACGGCCAGCCCGCCGGCGGTCGCCGCGACGACCATCAGCACGGTGAGCAGTGTGACCAGCTGCCGCAGGCGGACCGTCCGCCGCCTGACCGCCGCCATCTCTCGCTCCTGCGCTTCCCGGCTCGCGTCGAGGAAGCGCCGTTCTTTGGAGGTCAGCCGGCCGGCGTCCGCGGCGGCCAGGTCCAGCGCCGCGGCCAGGCGGGCACCCCGGTACAAGGCGTGCGGGTCGCGGTCCTGCGCCTCCCAGTCCGCGGTCGCGTCGGTGAGCTGCCGGTGCAAGAGCAGCTGGTCCCGGTCTTCGGTCAGCCAGCCGCGCAGCCTCGGCCAGCACCGGATGATCGCCTCGTGGGTGATCTCGACGCACTCCTCGTCCAGCGTCACCAACCGTTGCCGGGCAAGGGATTCGAGTACGAAGCCGGTGTCGGGGTTCGGGTCCAGCTCGTTCCTCGTGATCCGGCGCCTGGTGTCCTCGGTCCCGTCGCCCAGCGCGGTCAGCCGGAGGAACAGCGATCTGGCGAGGTCTCGCTGCACCGGCGACAGCGCCCGGTAGGCGGCCTCGGCGGTGTGTGCGAGCGCGTGCTGGATGCCGCCGGCCGCCAGATACCCGTCCAGGGTCAGGCGGCTGCCGCTGCGACGGCGCCAGGTCTCGACCATCGCGTGCGAGACCAGTGGCAACGCACCAGGCTGGCCGGTCGCGTCCGCGACCACGGCCGCCAGCAGCGGGCCGGTCACCGTGCAGTCGGCGAGCACGGCCGGCCGGGTGATGGCCTCGCGCAGCTCCTGGCTGCTCATCGGACCGACCGCGATCTGCGCGTCGCGCATCGCCTCGACCAGCCGGGGGTCCTGGACACAGTGGCCGTAGAAATCGGCGCGCACGCCGAGTACCACCCGGGTCCGGCTGGTCGGCGCCGTGGTGGCCGCGATCAGCATGGCGACGAACGCGTCCCGTTCGTCCCGGTCCCTGCAGTGGGTGAAGACCTCCTCGAACTGGTCGACCACGATCAGCGTGTCGATGTCCGGTGTGCGGTCGATCACGACCTGCCGGATCCGCAGGTGGAATGCCGAGGGATCGTCCAGCAGTTCGGTCATCAGCGCGCCGGGAGCTTCTCCCGTCGCCGCGGCCAGGTGGATCGCGCACTCCTCCACGGGATGCGGGCCCGGCGTGAAGAGCATCACCGGCCACCCCGATGCCCGCGCGCGGGCGACGAGTCCGGCCCGCAGCAAAGAGGACTTCCCCGATCCGGACGGCCCGAAGACCGCCAGGAACCGGCGCTCCCGCACCTTCTCCAACACCTCGCCGGTCAGCCGCTCGCGACCGAAGAAGCGGTCGGCGTCTTCCGGCTGGAACGCCGACAGCCCCGCGTACGGCGCGTTCTGCCGGCTGGTGTCCCCGGGCTCCTCGACCCGCGCGCTCGCGGCGATCTCGGCGGCGACCGCATGCCATCGGGCTTCCCATTCGTGGCGGTCACCCTGGCACGCCTCGACATACGCGAGCGTGACGGCAAGGCTCGGAAACGCGTGCCCGCCCGCGGCGTCCGACAATGTCGTGGACGAATAGTGCGCCCTTTTGGCCAGTGCCCGATAGGGCGGCCGTCCCGCCGCCTCGCGCAACTTCCGAAGGTCGGCCGCGAACCGTGTCAGCGGACCGGTGTCCAGGTCGAGTGGGCGTTCGGGGCGTGGCATGACTTCCTCTCTGCGTCTTTCCGCAGCCGTGATGGGTGGTGTTTGTCCAGCTTTTGATGTCCGGAATCCCCGTTCCGGCGCCGGACATCAACCGGCGGCTAGAGATGGGTCAGCGCAACCGCGCAAGGGCGACACGAAGGAGAAATCATGAGGTCTGTGCGAGGACTGACGCTGCTGGCGGCGACCACCGCACTGCTGGCCGCCGCCACCTTGGCGGGCGCGCCCGCGTTCGCCGCGGCACCGCTGCTCAAGTCCAACCTGAACGGAAAGTGCGCCGACATCTTCATGGCCCACCAGGAGAACGGCGCCTCCACCGTGGCATGGGACTGCCACGGCGGTCTCCACCAGCAGTGGCGCTGGGACGGCGAGCAGATCCGTTCCAACCTGAACGGAAAGTGCCTGGAGATCTACGGTCCCTATCTGGGTGACCAGGGTTCGGTGGCCATGTGGGACTGCCACGGCGGCCTCCACCAGAAGTGGTTCCGCAACGGCAGCGAGATCCGTAACCGCGTCAACGGAAAGTGCCTCGACATCCTGGGCGGCCGGACTGAGAACGGCCAACTGCTGGTGAGCTGGGGCTGCAACGGCGCGAGGAGCCAGAGCTGGGACTTCTGACCGCCGGCCCGGCCCGGCACATCACGTGCCGGGCCGGGCAGGCGCCGCGGTCACCTGGTGGCGTGATGAGGGGGCGCGACGTCGTCCGCGTCGGAGACGGGTGCGGTGTGAGGGCCAGGGAAAGGGTCGTCTATGAGTTCCGGAGAGGCCGGGATCCGGACGAGACCGCGATGTAGGCCAGCCCGTCGCACTCCTCGGCCACAGAGGAGTGGCTCAGGTCGTGCCTCTCCGTCGGCGCCACGTTCGTTGAAGCCGACCATGCCGAGATGCGCTCAGGAAGCTCGGCTGCTCCGCCCGCGAGCCGGGTGGCTACGAATCCGGAAGCGAAGCGAAACAGCCAGCGGCGAGCTCGAGTGCCGCGCTCAACGAGGACACCTCACGCCGGAACCCACCCGGTGTCATGGTCACTCGAAAGCGGTCTTCCTCCAAGGGCCAGATCTTCACAAGGCCCGATTCCGAGTCGCATGGCGTCCGGCACAGCATCAGACTCCTGTGACTCATGTCGGGCCAGAACTTCCGCAGTCGAGGGTGCGCGTGGGCCGCCTGAAGGAGCCATCGATCACGCAGGTGCCACTCACTGGAAAGGAGCTCGCGCCACTTCACGGGAGCAGGGTCGCCATCCTCGAACGCTTGCGCCAGCTCGCTCCAGCTCATGAAGGGAAAGCGGTCGTGCAGCTCCCGCAGACTGCCGCCCTGATGCCACAGATTCGCGACCCCCACCGCGGCGACGAGGTCGTTCGTCCACCCCTCCGAGGACGGGAAGCCACGGTGGCGGCGGATCTCTATACGGAAGACATCCTCCGTGCAGGGGGAGACGGCGACCTTTCCCCGATCGGTACTCACCTCCGCGCCGGCGTCCCATCCCGAGCGAGGCCGCACCTCGCCCAAGTCGAAGCCTTGAGCCAGTGCGATGTGCTCGATGCGCCGAGCCAGACCCGCAGGCGACGCCGCGTCGGGATCGGCCGCGACCCGCGGCTCCGCTTCCTGGCCACCTGTTGTCATGTCCGCCCCGGTGATTGAGATGCCTTGCACGGACACGATATGCCGCTCCGGGCCAGATCAGAGCCGGCAGCGGATCGGCGTGCGGTCCAGGGCGGACTCGGCGCCGACGGTGTACTCTCGCTGGCCGCCTCCGTGGTCGTCGGAGCCGTTTTTCGGCTCCTTCGCCCCCCGTGACGGGGCGCGCCCCCTCGGGCCGCACCTGAAGTGCCTTCAGGTCCGCGATCTGCTGGGCACGAGTCTCCTGGTCTCCGCGGCCGCCGGACAGGTCGGCAACGAAATACGACACCCCCGGCTGCCGACACGAGGAAGGCGGGTCAGAAGCGGAACACCCCGAGGTCTCGCACCGTGTCGGCCAGAGCGCGGATGAGGTCGGTTTCCGCTTCGGTCCGCCAGACCAGAGCGAAGTGCAGGCTTGCCATGTCGGGAAGGGGAAGCCATCGGATGTTCGACATGCCCCAGTACCTGGTGACGTGGCCCGGGAAGGAGTGGATGATCTCTCCCATGCCGACGTGGCTGATCAGCTCGTCGGCGTTGTCCGATGCCGCCGATGTGAGGCGCTCGATCGACCGGCCTCGTGGGGTGTAGAAGGGCAGGTAGCTGTCCTCCCAGTAGTCCGGCAGACCGTGGGCGGTGCCGTGCGGGAAGTCGGCGAGCAGCTCCAGTGGTACCGAGTCCCGCCGCGCGAGCCGGTGGTCGGCGGCCACGGCGAGGATCCGTGAGTCGGTGCACAGGGTTGGTCCGACGGTGAAGTCCGGTTCTTCCACCGGCAGCCAGACGACGATGACGTCCATGGCATCGTTGCGAAGCTGGCCGAACACATCGGTGAAGGTCGCCTGGCGGACCTGGAGTCCCCAGTGCGGGTACCGCGCCCGGAACGCCTTCCAGTAGGGGTGCAGATCAGCGACGTTGAAGGGCATCAGACTGATGCGGAGCTGGGCGGTGATGCCGCGGGCCGCCAGCTGGGCCCGCTGCAGGGAATCGTGCAGGCCCGCGTAGACCGGTTGCAGATCGTCGCGGAACTGGCGGCCGACCTCCGTCAGGCGCACCGTGCGGCTGGTGCGGGCGAACAGCTCGGCGCCGATGCGCCGCTCCTGCTTCTTGATGGCCTGGCTGACGCGCGCCTGGGAGACGTGCAGCCGCTGTGCGGTCCGGCCGAAATGCAGCTCCTCGGCCAGCACCAGGAAGATCTCGATGTCCCGCAGCTCCACCGGCCCCCCGGCCCCTCGTTCATAACCCTGCGGTTATCGAACCGCGCACAAGTTTTCCTTGATCATACGCGCCGACCACAACATCGTTTGGGGCATGCAGTCACGCGCGCAGACCCCCCATTCGTACGGTCGGGCGGGATGAGGTGCCCCGACAACACCTTCGTCCCGTTATCGGCATGTCGCGCCGCCCATGAGCGATGCCATCGACCTCACCGTGATGTACGCGATGCATGACGCCTGCGCCGGGAACCTCGTCGCATCCCGAAGTACGACCGACTCGACCACGAAAGCCGTCACCTTGTCCCCATCTGTGCATGTCATACCGCTCCAGCGCGTCTCTGCCGAGGAGGCCGCCGCGTGGCATCAGGTCGTCGCGGCCTCGATGGCCCACGACCTGCCCGGAGTACCGACCCCCGACCCCGCACAGATCCACGCCCGGCTCACCCAGCCCGCCCTGGGCAGCCACCGGCTGACCTGGTTGGCCACCGGTGCGGACGGCGTCCCCGTCGGCGTCGCCGGCCTGCGGGTGTTCACCTCCCCGGGCCAGGAGCACCTGGCCGAACTGGAACTCCACGTCGACCCCGCACACCGACGCCAGGGAACCGGCTCCCTCCTCCTGGCGGCGGTCGTGGCGGCCTGCCGCGCCGAGAACCGGCGCAGCCTGATCGCCGAAGCCGCGGCCGACGGTCCGGGCGAAGCCTTCAGCGAACGGTGGGGCTTCCGCCGAGCGCTGACCTTGAATCACCTCATGTTGCGCCTCAATGAGACGGGCCGGGCCGACCTGCTCCAGATCGCCGATGCCGAGCACCCCGGCTACCGGCTGACCGGCTGGACCGGCACGGTTCCCGACGAGCTCGCCGACGCGTTCGCCGCGGCCAAGAACGCCATGAACGACATGCCCGTCGGCGACCTGGACTACGGCAGTGTGGAGTGGGACGCCGACCGCGTCCGTGCCATGGCCAAGGTGATCGCCGACCGCGGTGACACGCTGCTGACCATCGCGGCCGTCCACGACGACGGCAGCATGGCCGGCTACACCGAGATCCTGCTCCCGCAGGGCTCCGGGCCACGTGCCCAGCAGTACGACACGGCGGTCGTGCCCGCGCACCGCGGCCACGGCCTTGGCCTGTGGGTCAAGGCCGCCATGGTGCGTCGTCTGCGCGCCGAGCATCCCGACGTCGTCGAGATCGAGACGGACAACGCCGACGACAACATCCACATGCTGGCCGTCAACCGCCGACTGGGATTCCGCTCCTACCGGCGCACCCGCGAGTTCCAGCTCGACGTGCCCACGACCTGACCTCACCCGCGGGCCGCTCCCTCGGCCGGCATCCACGGAAATGAGAAGCACGACATGCGTGTGCTGTTGATGGCGTACGGATCGCGCGGCGACATCGCGCCGCTGGCGGGACTGGCGGCGCAGTTGCGGAAACTCGGCGCGGAGGTACGCGTGTGCGCACCGCCGGACGAGGAGTTCGCGGAACTGCTGGCCGGTGTCGGCGCGGAACTGGTGCCCTTCGGGCGGGACGTGCGCGCGCTGCGCACGGGAGCGCCGCCGTCGGACGCGGCCGCGTTCGCTGCCGAGCTGGTCGCCGCGCACTTCGACACGGTCGGCAAGGCGGCCGAGGGCTGTGACGTGGTGGTGGCGAGCGGTCTGATGCCGGCCGGTGTCCGCTCGGTGGCCGAGAAGTTGGGCATCCGCTACGTGTACGCGGGCTTCCACCCGTTCGAGATGCCCTCCCCGCACTACCGACCGTCGCCGCGGCCCGGCCCGCCGGCTCCGCCCGACATGACCGACAACCACGCTCTGTGGGACCTGGACGCCCAGAAGGTCAACGCCCTTTACCTCCAGCCCCTGAACGCCCACCGCGAGGCGATCGGCCTCGCCCCGGTGGACAACGTCCGCGACCACGTTTTCACCGAACGGCCGTGGCTGGCGGTGGACCCGGTCCTGGGCCCGTGGCAGGAGCTGCCGGACCTCGACGTCGTGCAGACCGGTGCGTGGATCCTGCCCGACGAACGCCCCCTGCCCGCCGACCTGGAGGCGTTCCTGGACGCCGGTACTCCGCCGGTGTACGTCGGGTTCGGCAGCATGCCCATGAGCACAGCCGCCGACATCGCCCGGACGACCGTCGAGGCGGCCCGCGCGCAGGGCCGCCGCGTGCTCGTCTCCCGCGGCTGGGCAGACCTGGGCCTGGTCGACGACTCGGACGACTGCTTCGCCGTCGGCGACGTCAACCACCAGTCCCTGTTCCGCCGGGTCGCGGCCGTCGTGCACCACGGCGGCGCAGGCACCACGACCACCGCCGCCCGAGCCGGTGCACCCCAGGTGGTGGTGCCCCAGTTCGTGGACCAGCCGCACTGGGCCGCCCGCGTAGCCGAGTTGGGCATCGGCGCGGCACACGCCGGCCCGACCCCGACCCTCGAGTCCCTGTCGGCCGCCCTCGGGACGGCCCTGACCCCCGAGACGGAAGCACGGGCGAAGGCCGTCGCCGACACGATCCGCACCGACGGGACGGCGGTGGCCGCGAAGCTGCTCCTCGAGACGGGGCACGTCGCGCCGGTGAGCCGCGAACAGATCTCCATGATCGCCCATGCCGACCACCCGATAAAATCTCCGCTCGACGACGACTCGGTCAGTCGGCTGCTCGAACGCGGCCTGCCGCGAGGCGACGAGCGCGTGCTCGACCTCGGATGCGGCACAGCGGAATGGCTGCTGCGTGCCCTGGCAACGCGCCCCCGCCTGTACGCCGAGGGCGTCGACGTCTCCGAAGTCGCCCTGACGCAGGCCCGCCAGGCAGCGAGCCGACTCGGCGTCGACGAGCGCCTGGTCCTCCACCAGCGGGACGCCGCCGACTTCGTCTCCGCGCAGCCGTTCGACCTGGTGATCAGCGTCGGCGCCACGCATGCCTTCGGCGGTCTCCTCCCCACCCTCGCCGCGGCCCGCGAGCACCTGGCTCCCGGAGGCCGCGTTCTGATCGGCGAGTCGTTCTGGGACCGCGCCCCTTCACCAGCGGCCGTCGAGATGTTCGGTGACCTCGCCGACCTGGCGACCACGGTGGACCGCGTCGTCGCCGACGGCTGGACCCCCGTCCACGGCCATGTCAGCACCCGCGGCGAGCTGGACAACTACGAGTGGGCCTGCTGGGGCTCACTGGCCTCGTGGGCTCTGGACCACCCTGACGTTCCGGCCGGCCCACAGGTACTGGAGACGGCCACCGCCCGGCGTTCGCAGTGGCTGCACGGCTACCGGGACAGCTTCGGCTTCCTCTGCCTGGTCCTGCGTCAAACCAGGGCGTGATCGGGTAGGGCCGCCGGCAGGCCCAGGATCCACCCGATACGGACCGGGCCGGGCCGGCTTTCGGTGGCTCCGCAGCCGGTGGACCCGTGCGCACCTGAACACCTTCCGGCCCGACGAGAACCTGGCACGGACTACGAGCTGTGGGCCACCGAGGTTGCCGACCCAGCATCACTCGTCGAGGCCCTCCTCAACGATACGGAGATCGAGGCCGTACGACTGCCCTGGTCCCTCTGACCCTCTGACCCTCTGACCCTCTCCGAGCCTGGTCAGGCGGCCTTGAGGGTGCCGCCGTCGATGATGTGGTCGGCGCCGTGGATGTTGGCTGCACGGTCGGACAGCAGGAAGGCGACCAGGTCGGCCACCTCCGCGGGCTCGGTGACGCGCCCCGAGGAGATGCCGAGCTGCGCGGGCAGGCCGGCGAGCAGATCGCCGTGATTCACCCCGAAGGCGGCGGCCACCTTGCCCCCGAAACCGTCCGCGTCGGTCCACAACGGACTGGCAGTGAGACCCGGGGAGACGGTGTTCACGCGGACGCCGCGCGGCGCCAGCTCCTCGCTGAGCCGCTTCCCGAACTGGGTCAGCGCCGCCTTGGCCTCCGCATAGCCCACCGGCGAGCCTCCCGGCACGCGGGCATTGATCGAAGAGATGTTCACGATCGCACCTCGGCGTTCCATGATGCTCGGCAACGCCGCCTTGGTGGTCCACACCGCACTGAAGAGGTTGAGATCGAATATCCCCTGCCACTGCTCGTCGTCGACGTCCAGGAACCCGGCGAGGGACAGGCCTTCCGGGTCGCCCGCGCCAACGTTGTTGACGAGGAAGTCGATCCCGCCGACCGCGGCCAGCGCCTGATCGACGATCGACCGTGCCCCGTCTCGGGTGCTCAGGTCGACGGACACGGCCGCGGCGGCGACCTTCTCCAACTCGGGGGTGACGGTCCGGGCGGCACCCACCACCCGGACACCCTCCGCGGCCAGGGCCTGAGCGATCGCGAGGCCGATGCCGCGACTCGCGCCGGTGACCAGAGCGGTCTTCCCGCTGATGCCGAGTTCCATGATGTCCCCTTCTTGAATGACAGATTCTTGAACTGAAGGTCTAAAATTAGGGCGCAAAAAGTCCACCGCCCGGGGCATCGTGCCTCAGAGGCCTGCCAGGGCCGTGTCGATGATCCGATACAGCGCCGGCCGGTCGAACGTCTTGACCATGACCCGCAGCCCCGCAAGGGTGGTCTGGAGAAACAGTGCATACGCCCTGGCGTCGATGCCCCGGTCGACGTCACCGTCCCGCTGTCCTTGCTCGATGCGCGCGGCGAACTGCTCGATACCGCGCTCCTCGATACGGTGCGCCGCGCGGGTGGCTTCCTCGTCCCGCCCGCCGAGCTCCTCGACCGTTTTCTGGGCCAGGCATCCGCGACGGGCCGGCCCGTCCAGGCTCATGTCCACGAGCAGCACAAAGTGCGCGCGAATGCACTCCTTGGCGCTCCCCGGTCGAGAGAGGGACTCCTCGGTGAACTCCGAACACATCCGGCCGTACAGGTCCAACGCCCTGCCGAACAACTCCCGCTTGGAACCGAAGGAGTGGTACAGGCTGCCCTTGGCCACTCC
The DNA here is from genome assembly GCF_042731135.1 of Streptomyces sp. NPDC059874. Lineage (NCBI taxonomy): Bacteria > Bacillati > Actinomycetota > Actinomycetes > Kitasatosporales > Streptomycetaceae > Streptomyces > Streptomyces sp. NPDC059874. The sequence goes on along the minus strand of NZ_JBHWJY010000002.1, from coordinate 21,749 downwards.
GGTCGCCTCGGCGAGGTCGGCAGGGGACGTCCCGACGTAACCCTTGGTCCAGAACGTCTCCATCGCCTGCGCGATGACCACGTCCGGTTCGAAACTCTTCGGCCTGCCCATGCCGCTACTGTAGTGATCATTTGACCTCGGGGTCAAATACTCGGACCGGGGGGCCGGGGGCCGGACCCGCAGATCGGCAACGGCGCCGCCGGGCCGAGGGGGAGGTGACGCGCCCGGTCCCCTGAAAGGCGTGTGCTGTCCCAGTCATGCGAGTTTCGTTCGTCGTACTGTGGGCGGATGCCCGGCACCTGGGGTTGGGCGCGAAGACTCGGCTGGGGGGACGACATGGATGTAAGGCGCAAGGCCGCCGCTTTCGCGGCCGTTTTAGCAGGGGTGAGCGGCGTCATGATGGCGTCGGCACCGCCTGCCGCCGCTGTGGGCGGTTGCCCCTCCGGCAAGCTCTGCCTCTATCGCAGCACCGAGTACCGCACGATGTCCTTTGAGGCCGCCAGCACGAGCGCGTGCTTCGAACTCGACGACTACGGCCTGACCTACCCGTTCAACGGCATCAACTCCTACGTGAACAACCTCCCGGTCAAGGCGACGCTCTACCACTCCGAGCCGACGGGCTGGTACGCGATGTCGACCATCCGACCCGGCGGTTTCAGCAGCAATACAGGAGCTCTCACAGCCGACGGCTACTGGTACCGGTACTCGGAGAAGATCTGCACGGGTTCTGCAACTCCCTGAGTGCGGCTGCGGAGCCTCGGAGGTCCGCCGTGACGCGCCCTCCCCGATAGGCGGCCGAGAACACGTCCCACCGTCCCCGAGCACGTGCCCGTTCCCTGACCGGCACGTGCCGAGGGACCGACAGACAAACCTGCTGGAGATCACCCTCATGTATCCGATACCACGCCGACGACGCGTGCTCGCCGCTGTTTCCGTGCTGATGCTCGGCGCGCTCCTGTCGCCGGCGGTGACCGCGAGCGCTTCGCCCACAGCACCCGAGGCTCCGGAGCCTGCCCGGATCGACCTGGTTCTCGACCTGTCCGGGTCGATGAACGACAACGACGCCGGTGGCCAGACCCGCCTCGCCGCCGCCAAGCAGGCGGTCACCCGGATCATCGACACCGCCCCCGAGCAGGCCCCGCTGGGACTGCGCGTCTACGGCGCCACGTATCCCGGGGAGGACAAGAAGCAAGGCTGCGCGGACACGCAGCAGGTCCTGCCGGTCACGCCGATGGACCGGGCGGCGCGCGCCGACGCCAAGAAGCGGGTCGCGGACTTCAAGGCGGTCGGGTTCACACCGATCGGCTTCTCGCTCCGCGAAGCAGCCAAGGACCTCGGCACCAGCGGCAAGCGCCGGATCGTCCTGGTCTCGGACGGTGAGGACACCTGTGCGCCGCCGCCTCCATGTGAGGTGGCCCGCGAGCTCAAGGCGCAGGGCGTGGACCTGGCCGTGGACGTGGTCGGGTTCCGGACGCCCTCCTCGGCACGTGCGCAGCTGACGTGCATCGCGGAGGTGACCGGCGGGTCGTACGCGGAAGCCGCCGACGCCGACTCGCTGACCGCCAATCTGGGCACCCTGTTCCGCAAGGGGTGGCGGACCTACCACGCCACCGGCAAGCCGGTCGAGGGCTCCCTGGGCGGCTGCCAGGACGCTCCGCTGGTCACGCCCGGCCAGTACCTGGACAAGTTCACCGGGGGACGCGACCTCTACTACAAGGTCAAGAAGCGGCCGGACCAGCGGCTCCAGGTCAGCGCCACCGCCGTCGCCGAAGATGGGTACGACCGCGGTTCCATCATCACCGTCGCCGCCGGCCCTCCGGGCAACGGCGAACCCCGTGACTGGCTGCGCGAGTTCTCGCAGTCGATGGGGTGGTCGGACATCCTCTCCACCGGAGGTCGCAGCAAGCCCGGAGCAGGCAACGAGTCGCCCGCGCCGGACGACACCGGCTGCATCAGGGTCGAGAACCAGGTGACCAAGTCCGGCGACAAGCCGATGCCCGTCGAGCTTCTCGTCGGCATCGCCGACACGACGACCCAGGGGGCCGGCGCGCGGACTCCGGAGCCCCGCACCGGGGCCGACGCCGAGGGTGGCTTCTCCTTCAACAGCGCCACCCCGATCGGACCGGGCACCCACCGGCAGTCCATCGCCGTCGGTGAGGCCCCCTTCTGGCGGGTGGAGCTGAAAGCGGGCCAGAAATTGAAGGTCACGGCCGGCGTGGACATCCCGGCCGACTTCCCCAACTCCAGCGTCACCGGGTGGAGCGTCACCGTCTACAACGCCATGCGTGAGTCGACGCAGTGCAACGAGGACAACTACCTGACCAAGCTCTTCGCAGGCAAGACCGGGCACTTCGAGCGGGTCTGCGGGCCCTGGGAGATCACCGAGCAGGACGACGCGAAGAGCGCCGACTCCAAGGGCTACGACGTGCCCGGCACGTACTACATCCAGGCGCAGGTCGCCGAGCCGGACCCCAAGGCGAAGGGCATCGTCGTACCGATCTCGCTGACCGTGGACGTCTCCGGCACACCCCGCTCCGGAAACAGCCCGGTGTTCTTCTTCGGTGACGACGCGGCCCAGGGCCCGTCGCTGTCCGGCGGGAACGGGAACGGGAACGGGACCGGCGAACAGGGCGGGACCGGCGGCACGACGGCTGCCGCGAAGGACGACGACTCGCTTGTGGGCAAGCTCGCGCTGCCGGTCGGTATCGGCGCCGGGGTCCTCCTGCTCGCCGGCATCACCTTCTACGCCCTCAGGCGCCGCGGGGCAGCCTGACACCTGCGCCTGCGCAGGTGAAGCGACCAGGCCCAGGCGCTCCGGAGTGCTGGCGCAGGCGCCCGCCCGGTTCCCCGCCCTGTTCCCCGCCCGGTGCTCGACCGGGCGGGGAACAGGACAGCTCTCAGCGGTCCCGTACTCCGGACCGGGCGGCGGGTCCCGCGGCGGACCCGCGCCCCGCCAAACCCCGGCCCGCATAACCGCCCGCCACCACGGACCCAGAGCCGCCACGACGGACAGCAGCCCCACGAGGGTCGCTGCCCCCGCGTCCTGCGAGTCCTGCCCGACGAACCGTCGGAACGCCTGCCGTCGCGCAACAATGCCGAGTCAGCCTTGGCGCCGTCGGCGCGCGCCCTTGTGGCCGGTGACTTGGGCTCCTGTGGGACGGCCTGTCGGCGGGTGGGGCGGGCCGCGGTGGATGACCCCCGCCGGGATGTGGCCGGGATCGCCGGCTTCGAGCGGCTTCATGGGCGATCGCGGAGACCGGGGGAGTGTCAACGTACGAACGGCGCCTCGGACTGCGCTGTCCGGAACCCGGTGACACCCTGGTGATGGGGCCGAACGCTCGGAAGACCCGAATGAGGTGCGCATGGCGAGTATGGGCGAGTTCCCCATCGGAAACGTCCGGCACACCGGACACATCGAGGTTCTGACCCGACGGACCGACGGCGAACCCGCGATTCTGGAGATCTACACGGGCTGGATCAATGTGGAGCTGGGGACGGGAGGGCCGAATCTCCAGCACATCGACTTCGCCTCCTTCCTGCCGATCTCCGGCACGATGGTGAAGCAATACCCGGAAGGGGTGGATCCCTCCGTGGCCGTCATCGCAGGTGCCGAAACCGTTGCCCACGACGAGGACGAGGCCGTGACCCACGGCGTCGACTTCGCCACCGTCACACTGGAGCCGCAGAACCTTCCGACCGGTGCGGGGCCGCCCAGATGCCTGATCCTGCGGGGCCGGTTCGGATTTCAGCACCTCTTCGCGTTCAACATGACCTACCACGTGACACTGCTATGGTCCCCCCACGATCAACTCCCGCTGATCGACCTGCCGCCGGGCGTGAGGCCGACCTGACGCTGGGGGGCGTACATTGACGGCACGACGGGGCGAGAAGACCCCCGGTGCACAGTGGCACGGAGGACCGAGCGTGGTATCTGAGCGCGGACGGCGGCGCAGGCCGCTGTTGATCGGCGCCGCGGTGGTGGTGAGTGCCGGGCTGGCCTTCGGCCTGTACTGGTTCGCGCCCTGGCAGTTGTGGGTGGACGACACCGTGAACGAGGCCGTCCCCTCGGTATCGGCAGCCCCGACCCCCGACGCACAGGCCACGCCCGCGGCCGAGCCACGGACGGTGGCCCAGGGAACCCTGATCAGCCACGAACACACCACCACCGGCACGGTGAAACTCCTCCGTCTCCCCGACGGCTCCCACGTCCTGCGCCTGGAGAATCTGGACACCAGCAACGGTCCCGACCTGCGGGTCTGGCTGACCGACGCCCCGGTCATCGAGGGCCGCGACGGCTGGCACGTCTTTGACGACGGGAAATACGTCAGCCTGGGCGCGCTCAAAGGGAACAAGGGCGACCAGAACTATCCCGTCCCGGCTGACGTGAACGTCGCCGACTACCGCAGCCTCGCCATCTGGTGCGACCGCTTCGACGTCTCCTTCGGCGCCGCCGCCCTCGACCGGACCTGAGGCTGTCCCGCACATGAGCTCCGAGCCGCCTCGAGCGTGACGACTGCCCGTCTCGTGCAGCCGAACAGCGCCGTGCGGGTTCCGGAAACCCGTGCATCGCGGTCCGCACGCGCGACCGGCCCTGCCCATCATCCCGCCTCGCCCAAGACTCCACCGGACGCCGATGCGGGGACAGGACGCCACGTCAGGTCTGGAGCACCGGCGCGTACGCCTCGGCGGTGAGACCGAACGTCCAGGCGACCCCCTCCCGCGCGGTCCGGGTCGTGGGCGGGACCCGCAGCCAGTAGGTGCGGAAGGTGCCGTCCGGCTCCGCTGTCGAGTTGAGCACCTCCACCATCATCACGTCCTCGTCGCCGTCGAGCGGGATGAACCAGAGGCTGCCGTACTCGTCGCGGTGGACCGGACGGGCGCCCGACTCGGCGAGGTAGCGGTCGTATCCGAAGAACTCCAGCATCACCCGGCGCAGTTCGGCGTTGTCCTCGTTGCGGATGCGTTCGGCAGTGAGGGCCGGGAGCTTCGCCAGGAAGTTCGCGGAGACCGGCATGCCGCGCCAGGCGCACAACGCGAACCCGTCGGGGTAGGCGAGGGCCGGGCCGTCCGCACGGTTCAGCCGCCCGGCCTCGTCCCTGTGCAGTTCCACGGGCCGCTCGCAGGCGACCGCCACGCTCTCGTACGGCCACCACCAGCCCCCGGCCCGCGCGGCCGCCGCGAGCCCGTCGAGGGCACGGCCGCGTGGCGCGAGGGCGGCGAGCCAGGCCGCGTCGTGCTGCCCCAGCACGGCGTCGAGCAGCAGCAGCCGTACCTCCGGGTCCTCCCCGAACTCCTCGACCACCCCGGCCCGGATCCGGTCGGCCAGGGCGCGGGTGGCCTCCCACAGCGGGGCACCCGTCGAGGACCACAGCGCGGTGTAGCCGACCGGCCCCAGTTCCCTTTGGGCCCGGTCCCGTTCGGCCGCCCAGGGGCGGGTCCGCACCTCCTCGCGCAGGCTCGGCCCCCGGTCGGTCAGGTCGTCCCGCAGCAGGGCGACGGCCGCCCGAGGGGAGTCGGTCCACAGGACGCGGGTGGGCTCCGGGCGCCCCGCGGTCCGGTAGGCCAGCCGGATCCCGGCCTCCGCGGCCTCCCGGTCGGCGGCCCCCGTGGCCGCCGCGACGGCCCGCCATCCGCCGCCCTCGTACGCCGCCGTGTCGTTGCCGTCCGTCATGTCCCGCCCCTGTCCTGTCATGTGCCGTGCCGATGCGGGCGCTGTGCGCGCGCCGTCCTGCGCCCTGCCCCGCGGTGTCGTGTCGCGGCAGCCGGCGGTCCTTCCTCCGGGCCGCCGCCGCTCAGTCCGCCACGATCCGCACGGAGCCCGGCACGTACTCCCGCTGCCGGACGACCCTGAACCACCCCCGCGGCAGCGGCACCACCGCGTGCTCCTCGTGAACCACCCGGCCGCCCTGCGGCAAGTGGAGCAGCATCGGCCCGAACGGCCCGCCCTCCCGGACCAGCCGGCCCGGCCCCGGAACCGCGTGCGCGTGGCCGGTGACCTCGCCCAGGGCCAGCACGAGCCGGCCCCGCGCGTCGCGCTGCTCGCCGGCGGCGTCCACGGCGTGCGCCGGGACCGCCTCCTCGGCGACGGGCACGATGAGCACGTCCCCCTGCCTGTACATGGCGTTCCCCTCCCCGCCGGCCTCCCTCGGGCCGGTCGTGGGAGTGACGGTAGGGGACGGGTCCGACAATCGGCCCGCGGCCGTCGCCCTCCTGCGGACAGGGCTGTCGGCGCGACTTGGTAGAACTGGTGTCGCACCGCACCAAGCGGCCACACCAGGAGCACGGAGCACCGCACATGACGATCGGCGATCACCTCAGCGAGCTGGGCGGCCTGCCGGCCTTCGACTTCCCCGGACCGGGTGACGCCTCCGCGCTGCCCCCGGCGGACTCCGTCGCCTGGCGGATCTCGGCCGACGTGTACGACGGCGAGGAGGACTGGCCCGAGGTCTTCGCCCGCTTCCTCGCGACCGTGGACACCCGGCAGGTGCGGTCCCTGATCGCGGGGGGCTGGGCCGAGGCGTACGACACCCCCAACACCGAGGTCGTCGAAGCCCTGGCGAAGGCGGCCGGCGACCTCAACGCGCTCCGCGCGCTGTTCATCGGCGACGTGACGTACGAGGAGTGCGAGATCTCCTGGCTGCACCAGTCCGACGTCACCCCGCTGCTGGAGGCCTTTCCGGCGCTGGAGGAGTTCGGAGTGCGCGGCGGCGAGGGCCTGGTCCTGCGCCCGATGGAGCACAAGGCCCTGCGCGTGCTCCGGATCGAGACCGGGGGGCTCCCGAAGGAGGTGGTGCGCGCCGTCGCCGCCTGTGAACTGCCCGCCCTCACCGACCTCGACCTCTGGCTGGGCACCTCCTGGTACGGGGCGGACGCCGACGTCTCCGACGTGGAACCCATCCTCAGCGGTGTCCGGCTGCCCGCCCTGCGCCGTCTCGCCCTGCGCAACAGCGAGATACAGAGCGAGATCGCCACCGCACTGGCGGGCGCCCCCGTCGTGGCCCGGCTGAAGGTGCTCGACCTGTCCATGGGGACCCTCGGCGACGAAGGGGTCACGGCCCTGCTGGAGGGCCAGCCCCTCACCCACCTCGACAAGCTCGACCTGCACCACCACTTCATCAGCGCTCCGTTCGAGGAGCGCCTGGTCCGGGCGCTCGCTCCCTACGGAGTGGAGGTGGACCTGTCGCACCGCAACGCCGACGGTGCCGACCGCGAGGACCGGTACACCGCGGTGGCGGAGTGAGCACTGCCGTCCCGCTAGCCGTCGTCGGCAACCCGGCGGGCCGCCGGGTCGCCCTCTTCCAGGAGGCCGTGCGGGCCCGCGGGCTGCCGCCCGCACGGGTCGTGGCCTGGCGCGACGTGCTGGACGGCCGGGCCGTCTTCCACCCGGGCGAGACCGTACGGATCGACTCGCCCGGGGAGGACCCCGAGGTCGAGCAGCTGCTGCGCGGAGTCTCCGACACCACCAGGGTCGAGGGGACCGCCCGCTGGTACCGCCGCTTCACCGAGGCAGCGCACGCCGTGGCCGCCGGTGTCGCGGCGGCCGGCGGGCGCCTGCTCACCGACCCGGCGGACCTCGCTGTCCTCTTCGACAAGCGGCGCTGCCATCACGTCCTGGCCTCCTCCGGGCTGCCCGTTCCGGCCTCGCCGACCTCCGGGCCGGCCGCCGTCCCGGTGCGCGGCTGGGAGGACGTACGGGACCTGCTCTCCCGGCCCGGATTGCGCCGGACGTTCGTCAAGCCCGCCCACGGTTCCTCCGCCTCGGGGGTGCTGGCCCTCGCATCGGGCCCGGGCGGCCGCGTCCGGGCCACCACCTCCGTGGAGCGGTCCCCCTCCGGGGCCCTGCACAACTCCCTGCGGGTGCGCCGGTACGAGGACGAGCGGGTGATCGGGGCCGTCGTCGACGCGCTCGCCCCGGACGGCCTGCACGTGGAGCGCTGGCTGCCGAAGGCCGCGCAGTACGGGCGGTCGGCCGACCTGCGGGTGGTGACCGTCGCGGGCCGCGCCACGCACGCCGTGGTCCGCACCGCACACGGGCCGATGACCAACCTGCACCTCGGCGGCGCCCGCGGCGACCTCGGCGCGGCCATCGCCGCCGTGACGGCCGCCGGAGGGAACTGGGAGCGCGACGCCCTCGCCGTCTGCGAGCGCGCCGCGGCCGCCTTCCCCGCCACCCTGTGCACCGGCGTGGACCTGCTGCCCGCCGCCGGCTGGCGCTCCTTCGCCATCGGGGAGGTCAACGCCTTCGGCGACCTGCTCCCCGGGCTCACCGGACTGCCCGGCTCACCCGCCGCCGGCCTCGACACCTATGCGGCACAGCTGGCCGCCGTACACGCAACCGCCTGACAGGACCCCCATGCACCACGCACCACCTCCTCCCGCTCCCATGTCGGCGACCCCGGCCGCGACCTCGCCCGACATGAACGAGGTCGTCGGCCGCGACGACCTGCTGCTCGTCACCCTCGACACCCTCCGTCACGACGTCGCCGCCCAGTTGGCCGCGGAAGGCCGCATCCCCCACCTCGCGGCCCACCTCCCCGGCGGTCGATGGGAGCGCCGGCACGCGCCGGGCAGCTTCACCTACGCCTCCCACCAGGCCCTCTTCGCCGGATTCCTGCCGACCCCGGCCGCGCCCGGCCCGCACCCCCGGCTTTTCGCCGGCCGGTTCGCCGGGAGCGAGACCACCATCGGCCCCACCTGGGTGTTCGACACCCCCGACCTGGTCTCGGGGCTGGCGGGAGCCGGCTACCGCACGGTGTGCGTGGGCGGAGTCGGCTTCTTCAACCGCCAGGGCGCGCTCGGCTCCGTTCTGCCCGGCATGTTCCAGGAGAGCCACTGGGAGCCGGAGTTCGGGGTGGCGTCGCCGACCTCCTTCGAGGCGCAGGTGGCGCGCGCCGAGCAGGTCGTGGCCGCCCTCCCGCACGACCGGAAGCTGTTCCTCTTCCTCAACGTCTCGGCGATGCACCAGCCCAACTGGTTCCACCTGGAAGGCGCCACCGCGCAGACCGCTGACACCTGGGAATCGCACGCGGCCGCACTGGAGTACGTGGACCGGCACATCGGCCGGCTCTTCGACGCCATGCGCTCGCGCCGCCGCTGCTTCGCGATCGTCTGCTCCGACCACGGGACCACGTACGGGGACGACGGCTACACGGGGCACCGCCTCGCGCACGAGGCCGTCTGGACGGTGCCGTACGCGCAGTTCTTCCTCGAACCCACCCACGAGAGGACGGCCGCCCGATGACGGCCACGCCTGCCACCACCATCGCCGGCATGACCACCGCGGCCGGACCGTACGAGAGCTACGTGTACGCCTACCCGCACAAGACGGCCTACCGGGCCCTGCCCGAACGGCCCGAGCTGCGCGCCCTGTGGGCGGGCCGGCCCACCCACGCCCTCTCCCTGTACCTGCACATCCCCTTCTGCGAGGTGCGCTGTGGCTTCTGCAACCTGTTCACCCGGATCGGCGCTCCCGAGGGCCTGACCACCGCCTACCTGGACGCACTGGAACGACAGGCGGACGCCGTCCACGAGGCGCTGACCGGCAGCGACGGAGCCGCGCCGGTGAGGTACGCGGCGGCCGCGTTCGGCGGCGGCACCCCGACCTTCCTGACCGCCACCGAGCTGGAACGCCTGTGCGACATCGCGGAGCTGAACGCGGGCGCCGACCTGAGGGCCGTCCCGCTGTCGGTGGAGGCATCGCCGTCCACGGCCACCGCAGACCGCCTCGCCGTGCTCGCCGGCCGCGGCGCCACCCGGCTGAGCCTGGGCGTGCAGAGCTTCGTGCCGGAGGAGGCCCGCGCCGCGGTCCGCCCGCAGAAGCGCGCCGAGGTGGAGGCGGCGCTCTCCCGCATCCGCGACGCCCGCATCCCGGTGCTGAACATCGACCTGATCTACGGCATCGACGGCCAGACCGAGGCCAGTTGGCGATACTCGCTCGACGCCGCACTCGCCTGGAGCCCGGAGGAGCTCTACCTGTACCCCTTGTACGTGCGCCCGCTGACCGGCCTCGGCCGCCGGGCGGACGAGCCCGCCGGGGCCTGGGACGAGCAGCGGCTGCGCCTGTACCGGACGGGTCGAGACCACCTCCTGGCCGCGGGCTACGAGCAGGTGTCGATGCGGATGTTCCGTCGCCCGGGAGCCCCGTCGGCGGCCTCCGACGACTACGCGTGCCAGACGGACGGCATGGTGGGGCTCGGCTGCGGCGCCCGCTCCTACACCTCCGAGCTGCACTACTCCTTCGATTACGCCGTCGACATGCGGGAGATACGCACGATCGTCGACGACTTCGTGGCCCGCCCCCGGGAGGACTTCGCGCGGGCGGAGTACGGCCGGTGGATCGACGCGGACGAGGCCCGGCGGCGCCACCTGATGCAGTCGCTCCTTCAGGCGGCGGGCATGCCGGAGGCGGAGTACCGGGACCGGTTCGGCACCGGGCCGTGGGAGGACTTCCCGCGCGAACTGGCGGCCTTCGCGTCCCACGGCTGGCTGGAGGACCGGGCCGGCCTGCTCCGGCTCACAGCTGAGGGCCTGGCCCACTCGGACGCGGTGGGCCCGGCGCTGTTCTCGGCGGAGGTACGCGCCGCGATGGCCGCGTACGAGCGCAAGTGAAGGCGGCTGCCCAGGTCACCGGGGCCGACGGCATGGACCTCACACTCCTCTACCGGGGCCCTCTGGCCTCCTGTGACTACGACTGCCCCTACTGCCCGTTCGCCAAGCGGCGTGACAGCCGGGCGCAGCTCACCGCTGACCGCGCCGCGCTGGAGCGGTTCGTCGACTGGGCGGCCGCGAACACGGGCGACCGGCTGTCCGTGCTGTTCACGCCGTGGGGCGAGGGCCTGGTCCGTTCCTGGTACCGGCGCGCTTTGGTGGAGCTGTCACACCTCCCGCACGTCCGGCGCGTCGCGATCCAGACCAACCTGAGCTGCCGTACCGGCTGGACCGCCGAGGCCGATCCGGACACCCTCGCGCTCTGGTGCACGTACCACCCGGGGCAGACGCCGTTCGACCGCTTTCTCACCCGCTGCCGCGAGCTGGCCGACGGCGGCATCCGGTTCAGCGTGGGCGTGGTCGGCCTCCCGGCGCACCTGGAGGAGGCGCGGCGGCTGCGGGCGGAGCTGCCGCCCGAGGTGTACCTGTGGATCAACGCGGCGGAGGGCCATCGCTACTCGGACCCCGAGGCGGCGCTGTGGACCGCCCTGGACCCGCTCTTTCCCTACAGCCGCCACCCGCACCGCTCGGCCGGACTGCCCTGCCGGACCGGCGAGTCGGTGATCTCGGTGGACGGCGAGGGCACGGTCCGCCGTTGCCACTTCGTGAAGGCCGAGCTGGGCAACCTGTACGACAATTCCTACCGCGCCGCCCTGCGCCCGCGTGCCTGTCCGCTGGCCACATGCGACTGTCACATCGGCTATGTCCACCTGGAGACCCTGCCCCTGTACGACGTCTTCGCGGGCGGAGTACTCGAACGCATCCCCGCGCCGGGCGCGGACCGCATCCGTGGGTGAGTGGGCCGGCGTGCGTCGGCCGGCTCGGCCGCGCGCTGTAGGCGCGGAAGGCCCGCCGGTTTGCCCGTCCGGTCACCTTGCGAAGATCACAACGTGGGCCACGGGGCCCGCTGTTCCAGGGGAGGCAACCATGACGGCACGAATCAGTTCTTTCACCGATGACGCGGCGCGGACGCGTGTCCTGGCCGCCTACGACCGGGCGATGGCGTACTGGCCTGAGCCGCGCGAGGAGCAGGACGTTCCGACCCGCTTCGGAACGACACGGGTCCACACACACGGTGCGGGCGAGGGAACTCCGGTCGTGCTGCTGCACGGGCAGAGCGCGACACCTGCCGAATGGGCACCCCATGTCGAAGCGTTGGCTCGGGGAGGCCGGCGCGTACTGGCTGTCGACCGGGTGGGCGAGCCCGGGTACAGCTCGCAGAGCCTTCCGATCGGTGGTGGCGACGACACCGCCGCCTGGCTGGAGGAGACCCTCGCCGGCCTGGGCCTGGAACGCGTTCACCTGGTCGGGCATTCGTACGGCGGCTGCGTGGCGCTTCAGCACGCGGTGCGCGTGCCGGAGAGGGTGGCGTCTGTGGCCGTCTACGAACCGCCCCGGGCCCTCGCCCCGCTCAAGCCCGGGTTCCTGCTGGGTGCCGTCGCAGGCGCCCTGAGCGGCTCCTCGGGCTTCCAACGCCGTTGGTTCATGCGCCTGATCGGTGAGACGGGCGTGGCCGCGGAGGAGGCCGAGGCGGGAATGCTGCTGTCTCTGGAGGCGATCAACGGCTTCCGCGTCCGGCTGCCGCAGCCGCGGCCCATGAGCGATGAGGAGCTGGGATCGATCAAGGTGCCCACCCTCGTGCTGCTCGGCGGTACCGACCGCGTCATGGATTCCCGCCGTGCGGAGGCCCGCGCGCGGCGCCTCATACCGGACGTACGGACCGAGGTGGTGGCCCATGCGGGGCACGGCATCCCCATGGAGGTCTTCAACCATCGTGTTCCGGACTTCCTTCAGGAGGCGGAGCTTTCCGGCAGCGCGTGAGCCGGGCCGACAAGGTGCACCCGGGCGCGTTTGCGGACCACGGTGCCACGGCTGTCCGGCACGCCACCGCCGCGCATGGGCAAGCCCTGGCGGCTGCGCGCCGGAAAAGTGGTGCGGGGACCGCTCCGGGTCGGCGAGCATGGCGGGCATGCGGCAGAGGTCACCTCAGGAGAAGAAGCGGCTGAGCTATCTGAAGGACCGCCGGAACGTCTACGGCGAGAACCAGAAGAGCTCCCGGAAGAACATCCCGCGCTCGCGGCGGGCCAGGCACCATGCGCTGCGCCGCGGCGAGCAACTGGCGCTGGAGCGACTTCGGGCGTTCGGCGGGGCGGTGGACGACTCGGAGGTGCAGTTCGCTCGCCGAGGGACCGGTCAGTGGCGAAAATCCGCGGACAGGCCCCTCGGTGAGGTGGTCGAGTACCGCCTGGAGCGGCGAGCCCGGCTCGGCATCGATACAGCCCCGCGCAACCAGGAACGGCTGCAGCGCATCCGGCGGGCGTCGAGACGATCCTAGAAGCGGATCCCGGCGTCCGGCCCCCACGGCACGGACATGGATACGGCCGCATTCTGCGGCGGGCGGCAACGCACGGGGCGCCCACGCGCAGCTCACACCTTCCCGGCTCCCGCTCCCGAAGCTCCATCGGCTCTGACCTGCTGTTCCAGCCCGCGATGACTGTCGAGCAGGTGGTGGCGTAGTTCGTGCAGGGTGTGCACGGCGAGCCAGCGCAGTGAGCGTTCTGCCCGCTCGGGGTAGGTGTAGATCAGTGTGCGCTCCCAATCGGCGGGAGACAGTCGGTCGAGGACGTTGGCGAACAGTAGTGCCGTGTCCTGGAGTTGGCGGGCGACATCGGCGGGCTGCTGGTGGACGTATCCATCGTGCTCCACCCGCTCGTCGCGTCCCATGGGCTCGGCAACAGGCGTATCGGAACGTCGCGCGGCCAGTACCCGTTCCCGCTGGACGATCAGCACATCGCGCACGTGGCAGGCGTACTCAAGAGGTGCCCACACGTCCGGCGCCGAGCGCCGCCGCAATACGCGCGGTTCGGCTCGCAGTAGATCCGCGTATGCGCCCGCGGTGGTCTTGACGAGCGCCGAGACCGTGGGAGCCAGGGCAAGGTCGTATTCGAAACCGCATTCCACGCAAGTCGTCACGCAGGCACATTAACAAGCTTCCCTGCGGGCGCGGTTGGTCCCGGGCCGGGTGATGAGGCACCCAGCGGCAACCAGGGGTACCGGCAGAACAGCCGTCATGGGCGCTCTACCGGCTGGACCGCGAGGAGTACGGACACGACCTGTCCGATGACGCCTTCCTCTACACCCGTGCCGTCGCCGCCGCCGGCCGCACCGCGTTCGACAGCGTCCTCCGGGAGCCTGCGGCCTTCACTCCTTGCGCCACCGACCTCATCTGGGCCGAGCACCCGCTCTACACACCGGACCGCGCATACCAACGCATCACCGGGGAGGAGTGGGACCGCGACACGCGCTACTCCTACGAGTCATGCTCGAACACCGAGGGCTGGGCTGATTGAAGGGTGTGGCCTGCGTCCGGTGACGCGTTCCAGAGCCGTCGGGGGCCTCGCCGTCTGCGGCGCAGGTGACACCATGCGGTGTCATGGCAGATGACAGCACCAGTGCGTTTCAGGCGGGCCAGACGGGGCTCATCGTCCGGATCCCGGAAGCGGAGCCGTCCGTCCGAGAGTGGCGTGAACGGCTCGACCCATCAGCCCAGGCCGGGGTTCCGGCCCACGTCACCGTGCTCTTCCCGTTCCTCGACGAGAGCCGAATCGATGCGCTCGTGTACTCCGCTCTCGCGGACGTGCTGGGCAACCACCAGGCCTTTGACCTGCGGTTCGAGAGGTGTGGACGGCTTCCGGAAGTGTTGTGTCTCGTCCCCGAGCCCGACACGCAGTTGCGGCAGCTCACGGAGGCGATCGTGGGCCGTTGGCCTGAGGCTCCGCCGTATGGAGGCCGGTTTGCCGAGGTCGTGCCGCACCTGACCGTCGCTCAGGGACAGGAAGACGCCGTTCTGGAGGAGATCGAGGCCGACCTCGCCGGCAGGGTCCCGTTCACGGCGCACGTCGCGTCGGTCGAACTGATGGTGCACGACGGAGTGAAGTGGCGGGAACGGGCGTCGTTCGCACTCGGAGCACGAAGCCGGTCATGAGGCTTGGCTGGTCCGCTGCCAAGCCTGGAGCAGCGGACCAGGGGGCTCCGGTCAGCCGGCTGCAACGGTCCGTCGGTGGACCTTCGTACGGGCGGCGTGGGGGGCTCGCCGGGGTCGGCGCCGTTCGCGAATTCAACACTCATGCCAATCCGGTGGGACGGTCCGGATTCCCGGACCGGTTTGCCTTCGACTTGATTCATCGTGAAATCGGCGCTGTCTTCATTGAACTGCAGGTGGCAATCTCATTCCCACGAGGAAGGCCGCCGCCAAGGAGTCGGATGGTCGCTGATCGGTTGGGGGTTGGGGGATGGTCAGGATCGTTCTTGTGTCGGGGAGTCTGCGCCGGCACTCGGTGAACAGTGCTGCTCTCGCCACCATCCGAGGCATTCTCGACCGGCGTGGCGGTGAATTCCACACGTCGGTGATCAGGGTCGCCGACTTGCCCTACTACAACGAGGATCTGGACGTGGGTCCCGGGCCGGTGGCGGTGCATGCGGCACGCGAGCTGCTCATCGCTTCCGATGCCGCCATCATCAGTACCCCGTCCTACAACGGTGCCATGACAGGGGCGTTGAAGAACGCTCTCGACTGGCTCTCTCGGCCGTGGAAGGCGAGTTCGCTCTCCGGTAAGCCCGTCGCGCTGCTGACCGCTTCCCCCGGGACGTACGGCGGCGTCGACGCGCAGCCCGACACGCGCAGGGTCCTCGAAAGGTGCGGCGCCGTACTGATCGACCATGCGCGGGTGGCCATCGGCAACGCCGAATTCCTGGTCGGCCGTGACGGGACCATCACCGAACCCTCCGTGGTGGCCGAGCTCGAAGACCTCGTCGACGCCACAGTCGACGCGGTACGCGCTCACCACCGCGTCCCCGTCGCGGCCTAGGTCGCCGGGCCCCCTCGTGCATGCCCACGGGTATGCACGAGGGGGCGGCGGCCTCCAGCCGGGCACAGCGATTCTCCACCCGCAGAAGGAGGTGATTTGAGTGAAGAAGAACATCGTCCGTCGCGTCATCAACAACAAGATCTGATCCCTTCCGGGCCGGATCGGTCGCTTCCGCCAGCGAATTCGCGAAGGAGGTGATTTCTGTGAAGAAGGTCGTTCGCCGCGTGACCCGCAACAAGATCTGAGCCGTCTCCTCCGGGGCCGCCGGACCATTCCCGGTATCACGCAGTGATGGAGGTGACTTTCATGACCAAGGGCATCGTGTGCCGTGTCACCCGTAACAAGATCTGAGTCCTCCGGGACCGGATCGCTCCTGATATCTCACCCGCGGAAGGAGGTGAATTTCCATGAAGAAGATCGTTCGCCGTGTCGTCCGTCACGACATCTGATGCGCAATCCGCATCCCAGCTGAGGGGTACACCTCCTCGGGCACATGTCTCCCGGGGAAAGCGAAAGCTTTCCCCGGGGGCTGTCCCATCGAACCCACCTACCAACAGGAGGTATTTCCATGGCGAACCTGGAGCGCCTGACCCGTATCGTGAACAGTCCAGGCCGGGGCCTCCTGGGCGCGGACGCCCGTGGCGGTCTGCACTGGCTCGACCGCGATCTCAATGTGCTGAGTTCGTCCAATTCCTCCGCCCCGTCACAGGACCCTGCCGGCGACCCGGTCTATGCCGTCACCTTCGTCGACGACTGGATCATCACGCGCGACAAGACGGGCACGATCTCCCGCTGGCACGCCGACACCCTGCGGCTCTCGGACCGCCTCGACGCCGCCGCGACCGCCGACACCTCGCTGCTCCTCGAAGGCGAGCAGCCCGCCCCCACCATGCTCCGCGGCATCGGCGTCTGGGACGGCAAGCTCTACACGAACAACGGCTACTTCCAGGTGGTCGTCATCGACCTGGAGACCTTCACCATCGAGCGGATCACCGAGTGGCCGCACGGCTACGACATGCTCGAATGGTTCTGCACCGACGCCCCCGGGGTGCACGCCGTCTCCGACCGGTCCGGCCGCATCCACCTCGGCTCGCTGCCCGAGCTCTCCTTCCCGACGGTCGTCCAGGTCGACACCTCCAACGTCCACCGGGTCGTCTACGACGCCCGACACAACCGTCTGTGGGCCCTCGGCGACGCCGGCATGGGGGAGACCCACAACATCACCAACGGCCTGATCACCGTCGGTCTCGACGGCACCATCGGCGAGCGCTTCGACTACGCACGCAACGACGTCGAAGGCCTCGTCTTCTCACCGGACTTCTCCCGCGTCTACACCGGGGGCTTCGACGGCGAGCTGCTGATCTTCGACAACACCGACCCCGAGCTGCGCGTGGCCAAGCGGGTCGGCGGCTTCAGCCACCAGATCATCGACATCACCATCGACGAGCACGGCGACGTCTACACCCTCACCCAGGACGGCGAGGTGACCGCGCTGACGGCGGACGGCACCGTACGCGCCCGGCTCGGCTACGAGCGCCAGTGCGTGTGGGACCTCCAGCCCGTCCCGGGCGACGACCGCGCCCTGCTGGCCGCGACCGACGACGGCACCGCCCTGCTCCGCCTGGTCGAGCAGGTCCCGGGCCACCCGGCGCTCGTCCTGACCGGACAGGAATTCTCGGGCCTCGGCTTCACCCGCCGCCTCGTCACCTTCGATGACGGCTGGGCGGGAGTGTTCTGGCCGGGAACCGTACGTCGCGTCTCCGGCACGGGCCAAGTGGTGTGGGAGCGGCAGATGCCCGCCATCTCGCACACGCTCAGCCGGTCCCCCGACGGCAGCCGCCTCCTCGTCGCCTGCAACGAGGGCGCGATCGAGCTCGACGCCGCGACCGGCGAGGAGCTGTCCCGGATCGACGATCTGCCCGCGAGCGCCTGGGCGAGCGCCTATCTGGAGGACGGCAGCCGGCTCGTCGCCACCCGCAACGGGGTGATGTCCGCCTACTCCGCCGACGGCGAGGCCACCTGGACCACCGAACTCGGCAGCTACCCCAAGCGCCTCCTGGTCGACGGCAACCGGGTACGCGCCACCGGTGGCGGCGGCATCAAGGAGTTCGAGGTCGGGCAGCCCAAACTCGGGCAGCGTTTCACCGAGTTGCTCGACAACACCGGTGAGAACTGCGTCATCGCCGACGGCATCCTCGTCGCGATCACCTACGGCCTCCAGGTCGCCGCGTACGACCACGAATCCGGTGAACTCCTCGGGCTCCACGAGGATCTGCCCGACTTCCCCAAGGGCATCGCCTCGCTGCGCGGCCAGGACGGCACCACCTACGTCGTCATCGGCGGCCGCGGCGGATTCCTCCGGCTCTACCGGCTGGACCGCGACCGCAAGGACAGCGTGCTGACCGCCGTGCGCGACCTGTGGCTGCCCACCTCCACCGGCGACTACCCGAACGCCGGCCCACGATGAGCTCCCCCGCGGCCACCACACCCAAGGCCGGCCCCGCCTCCGGTTCGGACGCGGTGATCGAGCCCTCGCCCTTCCAGAACCCGCGGTTCACGGTGTTCGCCGCGGGGAACGCGATCAACAACATCGGCGAGGCGATGTACGCCACGGCCCTGCCGTTGCTCGCCTACCGGCTGACCGGCTCGCTCGCCATCATGACGCTGCTGGCCGCCGCGGTCCCCGTCGGAATGCTCCTCGCACCGTCCCTGGGCTGGGTGGCCGACCGCTGGGGGCCTCGGGTCCTGGTCGTACCGGGGCTGCTGCTGCAGGCCGCCGCGGCCCTGGTCATGAACCTCGTCCTGCACGCGGGCACGCCCACCCCGGCCTCGCTCTTCGTCTGCGCGCTGCTCGTCGCGATCGGCGCGGCCGCGTACCGGACGGGCTGGATGACCGGAGTGCCGGCGATGTTCCCCGACTGCCCGGTGCGTGCGCGAGGAACGCTGAACAGCCTCTTCTTCGCCGCCACCCTCATCGGCCCCGTCGTCTTCTCCCTCTGCCTGCCCTTCATGGGATACGAGGGCCTGCTGTGGCTCAACCTGGCCACCTTCTTCGCTCCGGTCGCGGTCTGGGCGATGGGATTGCACCCGCCCCGCGTCCGGCCGGGCGGGCCGGGCACGGGCCGCAACTGGAAGCTCTCCGAGGGCTGGAAGGCGATCGTCGCGGACCGTCGTGTCCTCGACATGCTCATCGTGCAGGTGGTGCTCGCCATCACCTGCGGTGCGGGCTTCCAAGCCCTGGTCGTCTACTCGCTGGGCCACACCTGGCACCTCTCCGACCGCGCCGTGAGCGCCGTCATCACCGTGATGAACGCGTGCATGCTCGCGGGCAACCTGCTCGTCGCCCAGCGCAAGCGGATCCGCCCGCGGATCACCCTGACGCTGGGCATGACGGCCTGCGGCGTGTCGCTGCTGCTGCTGGCCGTGCCGTGGTGGCCGGTGTTCCTCGCGGCGGTCGCGCTCGGCGCGCTCGGCGAGGGCGCCGTCCTGAGCACCGTCGTGATGATGCGCGTCAAGTACCTGCCCGGTCCGGTGCTGGGGCGCGCCTCGGGGCTGATGTGGCTCATCACCGGCGGCGCCGCGCTGCTGTCGCCCGCCGTCACCCCGGTGCTGACCGAGGCCGTCGGAGCACGGGGGACCTTCCTCGTGCTGGGCCTGGGCGCGTGCTCGGCCCTCTGGTACCTCAGGCGCGGCCGCGAGGACTGGGCCCGGCCGTCCGCGCCGATCGCCCCCGAATCGAACGTCCAGGAGGAATCACCATGCGGCAAATCACCGAAACAGCCTGCACGACGACCCACCTCGGGCCCCTCCGAGCCCGCCCCACGGTCCGCTCCCGGGTGCGCGTCCCGCTGAGCCTCGGGCCCGGCCCCCGGCTCGACGCGCAGGTGACGACCTTCGACGCGCTGGCCGACGGCAAGGAGCACCTGGCCCTCGAACTCGGTTCCCGCCCGGCCGACGGCGTCCCCCTGGTCCGCCTCCACTCGGAGTGCCTGACCGGCGACGTCTTCGGATCGGCCCGGTGCGACTGCGGTCCGCAGCTGCACGAGGCCCTGCGGATGATCGACGGCGTCGGCGGCGTGCTGCTCTACCTGCGGCAGGAGGGGCGCGGCATCGGCCTCTACAACAAACTCGACGCCTACCGACTCCAGGACGACGGTCTGGACACCTACGAGGCCAACCGCGCCCTGGGCCTCGGCGACGACCTGCGGGACTACACGGCCGCGGCGCAGATGCTGCGCACCCTGGGGATCACCGAGGTCGACCTGCTCACGAACAACCCCGATAAATCCGGCCAGTTGAACCGGCACGGCATCGCCGTGCGCAACACCGTGCCGACCGGGGTGTTCGCCAACCCCCACAACATCTCGTACCTCACGGCGAAGGCCGACAAGACGCTGCACACCATCAGCCTCAAGGAGAAGATCGCGTGATCAAACACCAGGGCCCGATCAGCGGGGTCGCCACCTTCGGTGACCGCCACGTGGCCACCGCCGGCTACGACAACCAGGTCATCCTCTGGGACGCCGCCGCGCACACGCCCCTGGCCCGCGGCATGCACGACCACCTGGTCAACCAGGTGGCGTTCAGCCCGGACGGCTCGCTGCTCGTCACCTCCTCCAGCGACTACACCGCACGCCTGTGGTCGGTCCCCGACCTGCGACTGCGCGCGGTCCTGGGGGACCAGAAGGACGACGTGGAGATGTCCGTCTTCCATCCGGAGAGGCAACTGGTCGCCACCGCCTCCCGCGACCACACGGTCCGCGTGTACGACTTCTCCGGCGCCGTGGTCCGCCGCTTCGAGGGCCACACCGCCGACGTGATCTCCGTCGAATGGCTGCCCGCCACCGGCGAGCTCATCTCCTCCAGCGACGACGGGACGATCAAGCGCTGGTCGCTCGCCACGGGCGAGATGACCGCCGACATCGACCTCGACGGCGTCGAGACCGACACCATCGCGATCACGCGCGGCGGCGTGGTCTTCGCCGGCAACGACGACGGCGCCATCATCCGCATCGAGAACGGCGAGACCGAGTACTTCCCGGCCCACGACGCCGGCATCAAGCGCCTCGTCCTCAACTCCGTGACCGGCGCCCTCGTCAGCCTCAGCTACGACCGCTCCCTGCGCGTCTGGGACACGACCGACGGCTTGCGCCCGCTGCACACCGCCGAGTTCCCCGCGGAGATCTGGGCCCGCTCCTGCGCGTTCCTCGACGACCACACGCTCGCCTTCGCCACCTTCGGCTCCACGTACGCGACGTACGACACCCGCTCCGCGACCTGGAACCTGGACCTGGTGGAGGGCACACGGTGCGTGAACGCCGTCACCACCCTGCCCGACGGGCGCACCTACACCGTCGGGGACGCGGGCGTCGTCCGCGTCGACGGAGTCGAGGGGGGACGCCCGGACAGCCTGTGCAACTTCCTGGTCCCCGTGGGCGGCCGGGTCCTCACCGGCGGCCAGCTGGGCCGGGTCTTCGACGCGGACACCGGCGAGACGCTCCACCAGCACCGCTCCCCGCTGAACTGCGCGGCCGCCTTCGAGCGCGACGGCGTACCGCACGTGGTCGTCGGCGCCTACACCGGTGAGGGACTCGTCTTCGCCGTACGGGCGGACGGGGCGGTCGAGCACGTGGCGACCCTCCCGCTGCTCGCCAACGCCGTGAAGGGCCTGGCCGTCTCCGGCGACACCATCTTCGCCGTGTGCGCGGACGCCTCGGCCAGCTGGTTCAGCACACAGACCCTCCAGGAGACCGCTCGCGTGGAGGAAGCGCACACCCGGATCGCCAACGGCTGCGCGCCTCTGCCCGGCGGCCGGTTCGCCAGCGTCAGCCGGGACCTGGTCCTGCGCCTGTGGGACGGCGACGGCGCGACGGCCGTGCCCACCCCCCACGACCACTCCATCAAGTGCGTCGCCGCCTCCGCCGACGGGGCCCTGGTGGCCACCGGCTCGTACGGCGGCACCGTCGCCGTCTACGACACGCGCACCGGAGCCTGGCCGTACGTCGGCAAGCCCACCACCGCCGGCATCTCCAGCCTCCACTACGCCCCTGAGGCGGACACCTTCCTCGCGGCCTCGTACGACGGCTCGGTGTACCCGGTTCCGGCGGCCCGCGAGGCGGGCGGCGCCTGACGCCGCGGGCCGCTCGACGAGCGCCGCCGTGCCGCTCCCGCAAC